>DAIRDY010000202.1:0-4491 GCA_036795935.1 Moraxellaceae bacterium
CAGCTGGCGGGTTTTTTATTGGAGGCTGCTTCACTCATCCTTGATGCGGCGGTTCTTCCACTCATCCTGGGTGGCGGTGCAACCCAAGCAGCGGGTGAAGGTTGACTTCGCGATGCCGACCACGAGGGTGTCGGCAGTCTCCTTGACGTTGCCGCCCAGCGCGGAGAAGGGCAGTGTGAGCACGAAGGCGCCGGTGCCGACCAGGGTGCCGGCCAGCAACAGCGGACGCACGAACACGGCGTCACTGAACATGGCCAAGGCCGTCGGGCGTGCATTGATCTGGTCGTCGAGAACTTCCTGTGCCGCGGCCGGCAGCGAGCCCAGGCTGACCACGAGCGTCATGAGCAGGGCGATGACGCGGCGCTGAATGGATTCCATCATGTTTCCCTCGGAGGCGAGCAGTCGGCCGGTGGCCGGCATCTTTATAACTGGTGTGAGGAAGTCATCACAACAGCCTGATACTTCTGGACTTTATGGACTCTAATCGGTCTTTTGGCCCGATGCAAGCCGGTGGCAAGTGAATTGGCTCACAGCTTGGTGCGGCCTCAGCGCTGACAGTGTTTGCAGTACACCGTGCTGCGTCCGGACAGCCGGACCTCGGTCAGCTGGCGCTGGCATTGCCGGCAGGGGGCGCCGGCGCGCCCGTAGACGTCCAGTTCAAGCTGGAAATAGCCGGGCTCGCCATCGCTGTTCACGAAATCGCGCAAGGTGGTGCCGCCGCGCTCGATGGCCCAGGTCAGCAGCCGCCGGATCTCGGTGGCAAGGGTGTCGTAGCGGGCGGCGCTGATCCGGCGGGCTTCGCGCAACGGGTGGATGCCGCTGCGGAACAGTGCCTCGTTGGCATAGATGTTACCGACGCCGACCACGACGTGGCTGTCCATGATGAAGGCCTTTACCGGGGCGCTGCGCCGGCGTGCAAGCTGCCAGAGGTGATGGCCGTCAAAGCCGTCTTCCAGGGGTTCGGGCCCGAGGTCGGCCAGCAGCGGGTGCTGTGCCGGGTCATCGGTCAGCCAGAGCAGGCAGCCGAAACGGCGTGGGTCGTGGAAGCGCAGGACAAGGCCGGAATCCAGTGTCATTTCGACATGGTCATGCGGCTTGCGCGGCGTGCCGGATGACACCAGGCGCAGGCTGCCGGACATGCCCAGATGCACGAGCACCGTGCCCTTGCGGGTGGTCAGCAGCAGGTATTTGCCGCGGCGTCCGACGGCCTCGATGCGCTGTCCGCAGAGGGCGGCCAGCGCCGGCGGTACCGGCCAGCGTAGCCGTGGTTCGTGGATTTGCAGCTGCATGACGCGATGCCCGGTTAGGGCGGGCGCAATGCCGCGGCGCGTGGTTTCCACTTCGGGCAGTTCGGGCATGGGTGGTGCGATCCGGAATGGCGGGCAGGCAGCGTAGCGAGCGGCGGCCAGGCCGCCAAGCGGACACGAAAAAGCCCGGACAAGCCGGGCTTTTTCAGCGCTACCGCAGGAGCGGTGCTTACTTGATCTTCGCTTCCTTGAAGATCACGTGCTTGCGGATGACGGGATCAAACTTCTTGATCTCGAACTTTTCCGGCATGGTGCGCTTGTTCTTGTCGGTGGTGTAGAAATAACCGGTGCCGGCAGAGGACACGAGGCGGATCTTGTCACGCATGGCGGGGCTCCTTAGACCTTCAGGCCCTGGGCGCGCAGGTCAGCCACGATGGCTTCCACACCCAGCTTGTCGATGATGCGCATGCCCTTGGTGGACACGCGGATGCGCACAAAACGCTTTTCGCTTTCCAGCCAGAAGCGCTTGTACTGCAGATTCGGCTCGAAACGACGCTTGGTCTTGATGTTCGAGTGGGACACGTTGTGACCGACGATGGGACGCTTCCCGGTCACCTGGCAAACCTTGGACATGATGGACTCCGCGACGCATTCCGCCTGAAATAGGCGCTGGCGCCGGGGTCGAAAAAGGGCCGGCGCATTTCAAGGGGTGCGATTTATACCAGAGGGGCCCGGTCGGTGCAACGACCGGGTGGAGGAAACTGGTGGACCGAAAGGGGATCGAACCCTCGACCTCCGCATTGCGAACGCGGCGCTCTCCCAGCTGAGCTATCGGCCCTGGGCTGCCCGGCCAGGGCCGGACAGCGGCACATTCTACTGATTCCGCGCCAAAACCCAAGCGCCCGGCGTGCGTTTGCCAGCGGCCTCACAGCCAGCCGCGTTCGGCAAACGACGTGGGCCGTCCCTCGCCGATGACAAGATGGTCCAGTACGCGGACTTCGATCAGGTCCAGGGCCTGGCGCAGGCGTTCGGTCAGGTGCCGGTCGGCGCCGGAAGGCTCGGCGACACCGGAGGGGTGGTTGTGGGCCAGGATGACGGCGGCGGCATTCTGTTGCAGGGCGCGCTCGACCACGATGCGCGGGTGTACAGAGCAGCTGTCCAGCGTGCCGCGGAACAGCTCTTCGCAGTTGATCAGGCGGTGCTGGCTGTCCAGAAACAGCACGACAAACGATTCGTAGCGCAGGCTGCGCAAACGCGCACTGAGATAGCGACCGGTGGTTTCCGGGCTGCTCATGACATCGCTGCGGCTGAGGTCGGATGCCAGGTGGCGCCGTCCCAGCTCCAGTGCCGCTTGCAGCTCGGCGTACTTGGCGGGGCCGAGGCCGGGCAGGGCCATCAGCTCGCGGGCGCTGGCATCCATGAAGCCGCGCAGGCTGCCGAACACGCCCAACCAATCCCGCGCCAGGTCGAGTGCGCTCTGGCGGCGTATGCCGGTGCGGATGAACAGGGCCAGGAGCTCGGCGTCGGACAGCGCGCCGGCGCCGTGGGTGATCAGTTTTTCACGCGGCCGTTCGTTCTCGGGCCAGTCGTTGATGGGCATGTAAGGCCTCCTTGCCGGTCAGTGGGCGCTGACTTTGTCCGTGTCGGCGCTACGCAAATGGGGTGGCTGGATGGTATCGTTGCGACCGGTTTGCGTCACCGCTTTCACCCCTTCGGGAATTACCCATGCTTGCCCGCCTTGCCAACAAGCGCATTGTCCTCGGCGTGTCCGGCGGCATTGCTGCCTACAAGAGTGCCGAGCTCATTCGTCGCCTGCGTGATGCCGGTGCCGAGGTGCAGGTGGTCATGACGGCGGCCGCGCAGCAGTTCATCACGCCGCTGACGCTGCAGGCCCTGTCCGGGCATCCGGTGCATCTTGACCTGCTGGATCCGGCGGCCGAGGCCGCGATGGGGCATATCGAGCTGGCGCGCTGGGCTGACCTCGTGCTGGTGGCCCCGGCCAGTGCTGACTGCATGGCCCGTCTCGCACATGGCATTGCCAATGACCTGCTGACGACGCTCTGGCTGGCCACGGCGGCGAAACGTGCGGTCGCCCCGGCGATGAACCAGCAGATGTGGGCGGCGCCGGCGACTGCCGCGAATCTGGCGCTGCTGCGTGCGCAGGGTGCTGCCGTGTTCGGCCCGGCGGCCGGCAGCCAGGCCTGTGGCGACGTGGGCGAGGGCCGCATGCTGGAAGCCGTGGCACTGGCGGACTGTTGTGCTGACCAGTTCGAGACCGGTGTGCTCACCGGGCGCCATGTTGTCATCACGGCGGGGCCCACGCGCGAGGCGCTGGATCCCGTGCGCTACCTCAGCAATCACAGCTCGGGGAAGATGGGCTTTGCGCTTGCCGGGGCCTGTGTAGAAGCGGGTGCCCGCGTCACCCTCGTTGCAGGGCCGGTGGCACTGGCGACACCGCCACGCGTGCAGCGCATCGATGTGGTGAGTGCTGCTGACATGCTGGCGGCTGTCGAGTCGGTGGTGGCGCAGGCCGACATCTTCATTGCCACCGCGGCGGTGGCGGATTACCGGCCGGCCACTGTGGCGGAACAGAAAATAAAGAAGTCGGCAGACAGCCTTTCGATCGAGCTGGTGCGCAATCCCGACATCGTGGCGACGGTCGCGGCGCGCCCTGATCGTCCCTTTGTGCTGGGCTTTGCGGCCGAGACCGAGCGGCTGCAGGCGCATGCCCGCGACAAGCTGCTGCGCAAGAAGCTGGACATGATTGCCTGCAATGATGTCGCGCGCCGCGACATCGGCTTCCAGAGTGATGACAATGCGCTGGCCGTGCTCTGGGAGAGCGGTGAGCAGGTGCTGGAAAAGGCCAGCAAGGCGCAGATTGCGCGCCAGCTGGTGGCGTTGCTGGCAGCACGGTTTGCCGGCAGGGAGAAAAAATGAAGCAGTCTGTTGCAGTCAAGATTCTGGATGATCGCATTGGAACGACGTTTCCGCTGCCAACTTATGCCACCGAAGGTTCAGCCGGGCTCGACCTGCGCGCCTGCCTCGAGGCGCCGCTGACACTGGCGCCTGGCGACAGTGCGCTCATCCGTACCGGCCTTGCCATCCATATTGCCGACCCTGGTGTCGCCGGGCTGGTGCTGCCGCGCTCTGGTCTGGGTCACAAGCATGGCATCGTGCTGGGCAACCTGGTCGGCCTCATTGATTCCGACTACCAGGGCGAGCTCATGGTCTCGTGCTGGAACCG
>DAIRDY010000203.1:0-4434 GCA_036795935.1 Moraxellaceae bacterium
CTGGATGCGGCAACGCTGACGCGGCTCGAGCGCTGGACGGAAGCGCTGGCCCATTACTGTCACCAGCAGTGGGATGCCGCCGAAACCGAAATGCGGGCACTGATCAACGAGGATGACCGGCCGCTGTACCGCCTGTATCTGGAGCGGATTGCGCACTTCCGGCAGACGCCACCGCCTTCGGACTGGGACGGGGTGTACACCTTCACCACGAAATAGGCCGATGGCCAGCCATAAAAATCCCGCGCAAGCGGGATTTTTATGGGCGCACGCGCCCTGCAGAAACAGGAAGACGGCAGACTCAGACGAAGCAGCGGCCTTCGCCACGGTAGGTGGGCACGCGGGCCTCGATGCGTTTGCCACGCACGAGCAACAGCTCGTTGAAGCGCTCGCAAAGCTCGCCGGCCTTGGCGTGCCGGAAGATGACGGGATCACCAACCTTGAGGCGCGTGCCGGCGGGCAGGATCAGCGGCGTCTGCACTTCGCCGGCACCTTCGTTCGCATCCAGCGTGAGGCCATGCGGGAAATAGGGCTGCGGCAGCTTCTGCGGGCCCGGCGCACCGGAGCCGATATAGCCACCGCCCAGACAGGTCACGCGATCCGGCGCCGCGATGCGCGAGACTTCGAGCGCAAAGAACGCCGCCGGCTGCAGGCGCAAATCGCGATAGAAATCGAACAGCACCGGGCAGTAAAAACCGGAACCGGCGGCCAGCTCGGTAATGCTGCGGTCGGCCAGGCTCATCTCGAGGCTGCCGGTGCCGCCGGCGTTGACGAAGCGCAGCGGCGCTCCCGCCTCGCGCAGCGCCGCCACCAGCTCGGCACGACGCGCAAACACCTCGGGCGCCGAGCGCTGCTTGAACAGGCGCATCAACGCATTCATCACCGGCTTGCCGGGCACGTTGTCACCGACACCGGCGAGCTGCGCCTCGTAGCCCATCACGCCGTCCAGCACCAGTTGCGGGTACTGGCGAATCAGCTGCCACAGGCCGAGCACGGCCTCGCGCGTGCGCAGCGCGGAGCGCCAGACGCCGAAATGCACACCGGGAAAATCCGAGGCCATGTCGATGTCGATGGCCACCGGCAGGGGCCGCGCGTAATGCAGCGCGATGGCCGCCAGCTGCTCGACCTGCGCCGGGCTGTCCACCATCAGCGTGATGCGCCGGCCGCGCTGCACATGCGCACAGACCGCGCGCACCGCCTCCGGCTGCACCGTGGGATAGGCCACCACCAGGTCATCCAGGCCGTGGTCGGCCAGATGCACCGCCTCTTCCGCGCTGAAACAGAGCAGGCCCTGGAACTGCGGGCTCAGGGACAGGATGTGGCGCAGCACGGCCACCGAACGGATCGACTTCGACGCCACGCGGATCGGCATGCGGCCCGCGGCCTTCAGCATCAGCCGCGCATTCGCCTCCAGCGCCTCGAGGTCGACAAAGGCGGCCGGCAGGCGCTGGCCGGCGAGCAGGGTCTTGTAGCGGTCATAGGAGGGCGCAGCCATGTCGGCACAGTCGTCGGCAGCTGGGATGCCGACACGGGAACACAGGCCCGCCGCCGCATCAAGCCCGTCCCCGGTCGCCGGCGACGACAGCGGACGGTCTTCCGGCGCCAGTGCGTTGCTCATGACCGCTCGCCCCGCCGTGCCTTCTGGCTGTAGCTCTCGAGACCGAGGCCGGACAGTGCGAACTTCACGAAGGCCGCCGGACCGTGGCGGAACAGCGCATCGGTCAGCGCGCCAAAGAGCACGTATTTCTTCGCCGTGTAGGGATACCAGTTGGCCTCCAGCTTGGCGCTGTTGGCGTCGATCAGCACCGACTTCTGGTTGCAGAAGCCGCGCAGTCCGTGCACGCCCTTGTAGCGGCCAATGCCGGAGTCCTTCACGCCGCCAAAGGGCAGCGCGTGGTTACCTTCGGAGAGCATGACGTTGTTGATGGACACGTTGCCGGTGACCAGTGCCCGCGCCACACGTTCGGCGCGCGCCTTGTCGGCGCTCCACACGCTGGCCGAAAGGCCGAAACTGGAATCGTTGGCCAGACGCACCGCCTCCTCTTCCGTGTCGAAGGGGAAAATCGTCACCACCGGGCCGAACAGCTCTTCCTGGTTGATGCGCATGGCATGCGTGCTGCCTTCGATGATGACAGGCGGAATGAATTCGCTCTGGCCGTCCCATTCGCTGCCGGTGAGCAGGCGCGCGCCCTGGGCTTTCGCGTCGTCGACCAGCGCGCGGATGATCTCGATCTGGCGCGGGCTGGTCATGCGCCCGATGTCGGCGCTGCCGTCATGGTCCACCCCCAGCGTGATGTCTTTTGCAAGCGCCACGAGACGGTCGCGGAAGGCCGGATAGATACCGCGCTGCACATACAGGCGCTCGACACTGGTGCAGCTCTGCCCGGCGTTGGTCAGCATGCCCCAGAGCGCGCCTTGCACGGCACGCTCGAGATTCACGTCATCGAACACCAGCATCGGGTCCTTGCCGCCCAGCTCCAGCTCCACCGGAATCAGCTGCTCTGCAGCTTGCGCCATGATCTTCTTGCCGGTGGCCACGGAGCCGGTGAAGAACACCTTGTCCGGGCGCTGCGCAATCAGTTCGCGGCCGACATCGCCGGCGCCATAGACCACCTGCACCCAGTCGGCAGGAATGCCCGCACGCTCGAGGAAGGACTCGACCAGGCCTTCCAGCGGCGTGATTTCCGAGGGCTTGAACACCACGGTGCTGCCCGCCACGAGCGCCGCGGCAATCGGGCACAGCGCCTGGTAGAAGGGATAGTTCCACGGCGCAATCACGAGAATGGTGCCGAGCGGCTCGTACCAGATGCGCGATTTCTTGCCCATCATGGCCAGTGGCGTCGGCACGCTCTCGTCGGCCAGCGCCTTCTCGGCATGTTTGAGCAGGAACTCGAACTGCTCCAGCAGCGGAAATATTTCCGACACCAGCGCATCGGTGCGCGATTTCCCGGTTTCCTGCTGGATGCGGTCGATGATGGCCTCGCGCTCGTCGCGCACCAGCGTGTTCAGTGTCTGGATGTAGCGCAGGCGTTCGCGCACGCCGAGCGCACGCAACGAGGCCTGGCCGGCATGCGCGCGGGCATAGACCGCGGCGGCATCCAGCGGCGTGTTCTGCAGGGGCTGGTTCATGGGACTGACCTCCTCGGGGCGGACCAGATCGTCGGCGGTGGAGACGGGGCTGGTGATGGCAGCGTCCCAGCCGATGGCCAGACGCACGGGATGTTGCGGATCGGGCTCGGCGGCGTCGCGGCCGTCGGCAAAACCGTAGTACAGGGTGACGGCCAGGCCCTTGAGGCCGAAATCCAGCAGGCGAAACATCGGACCCGCCGGCGCCGGCAGCCGGCTGCCGACACGCGCGAACACGAACACCAGGCGCAGCAGGAAGGTCGGCAGGAAGGCGAGCACGCCGAGCAGCATGACGAGGTCGCGGCGGTCGTTCTCGCCCATGTAGTCGGCAATGTCGTCAAACTTCGCCACGCAGCCGGTGGCGGAAAACCGCGGCAGCACGTCGTCGCCGGGGCAGACGATGTCGCCCAGCCGGTTCAGCGTGGCCAGGCGGCGGGCATCGAGATGGCGCGAGGCGGTCATGCGGCCTCCAGGATGCGGGCGCTGGCCAGCCGTGCCAGCGCCATGATGGTGAGCGAGGGATTGATGCCGGGCGCCGTCGGAAACGACGACGAGTCGGCGCAGTAAATGCCGGCATGGCCGTGCAGGCCGAACTCGGGCGTGATGCAGCCCTGCGTGGCGTCGGTGTTGATGCCGAGCCCGCCCATGAGATGCAGGCCGATGCCGATGTCGCCGTCGATCACGCGGCGCGCGCCGGTCTGCGCAAACACCTCGCGTATCACCGCCTTGCCGGCGGCGACGCGCTTCCTGTCCTCGGCGCCCAGCTCCTTGTGGATCTGCAGGCGGCCGCTGTTGTCGAGACGGATGCGGCCCGGCGTGACATCGCGTATCGCCACCTCGATGGACGCCATGTGGCGCAGCCTGCGCATCTGCGCGCCCAGTGCACGGCCGATGCCGGGCAGCAGCACGGCGGTGGCCACCGGCGGCGCAAACACGTTCTCCAGCTTGAAGCCCTCGGCACGGAAACGCGGGTCGGCCGTTTTCCAGGACTGCATCGGGCCGCGCCAGGCCTCGATGGGCCGGTCGTACTCGCCAAACATCATGTACTGCGGATGCGACCAGAAATTCCGGCCCAGCGCAGGCAGCGAGGCGCCGAAGCCGGAGGCCAGCAGCAGGCGGCTGTTGCCGATGGCACCCGAGGCCAGCACCACGCGCCGCGCCTCGAAACGCAAGGCGCCGTACGCGCGATGGCGGGCATAGACACGCTTCAGGCCGGCACTGTCGACTAGCTGTGTCACCTCGCAGTCGCTGAGCAGTTGCAGGCCGGCCGCAAAGCCCTTGGGCAGCACGGCAACCGGCGTACTCTGCTTG
>DAIRDY010000204.1:0-4430 GCA_036795935.1 Moraxellaceae bacterium
CCACTGCGTGCGCTCGTCGGCAGCGAGCACGCCGGCCGCGTCCAGCGCAAGAAAATGCGTTTCGGCGCGCGCCCAGTCACGCTGGTACAGCGCGCGCTGCAACAGCGCACGACGCAGGCTCAGCGCCTCTTTGCTGCCGGCCATGCCGGGCGCGGCCAGCGCCGCCTCGGCGGCCGGCAGATCGCCACGGTCGAGCGCGGCGCGCCCCTGCTGCAGGCGGCAGGCCGGGCGCGCGGCATCGGCCGCACAGGCATCGCTGCTGGCGACGGGCGCCGCGACCGGTGCCATCAGCGCCGCCAGTGCCGCCTGCACGCGCGCATCGTCGGGCGTCAGCCGGCGCTGCTGTTCCAGCAGCGCGCGTGCCCGTTCCGGCTCGCCAAACTGGCGCAGCGCGTCGGCGTAATACACCGCCACGCCCGGATGCTCGGGCAGCAATTCGCGGGCGCGACCAAATTCGGCCAGCGCGCGCTCGCGCTGTCCGGCACGCTGGGCGGCAAAGCCTTTTTCCAGATGCGGATAGACAATGAAACGGCGATAGCCGCTGACCTCGCCACCCAGATCAAAACGCGGGCCTTCCGCGCGGGCCGCCGGCGTGCACAGCAACGCTGGCGCCAGCAGCAGCGCCGCCAGCGGCACAGGAATCCTCTTCATGAACTGCCCTCCTTGAGCGGCGACGGCTGCAGCAGCACGCCTTCGGCGGCCAGCAGCTCCGCCATGTCCGGTTGCAGGCGTTTCTGCAGGGCCAGCGCCTCCTCCAGCGTGGCCGGCGAGATCACGCCTTCGCCGACCAGGAAATCGCCCAGGCTGGTGTGCGTCCGCTCATGGCGCAGCAACAAGGACTTCAGTGCGGCGCCGTCGATATGACCGAGTGACATCAGGATTTCCGCCAGCAGCACCTGGCGCGCCACGTAATGCCGCCACAGTTCATCAGCGCGTGCCGCCGCCAGCTGGCCGGCGGCCACGGCCTGCTCGAGCAGGCGGCGCGGATCGCGGTCGCGGCGCCTGGCATGCCAGTGCCGCAGGCCGACAGTGATCTGGCCCTTGGGCACGATGACGCAGCGCACCGAGCGCCGCAGCTTGCGCGCCAGCGCCGCCAGCGCCACCGGGTCGAGATCGCTCTCGGCACCGACCACCAGCCGCCGCCCCTCTTCACGCAGCGGCAGTACCGCATAGTGCAGCGCGAGCTCGGCCGGCACGCGCGCCACCAGCGACGGCGGCAGCGCCAGCACGTCCAGCGGCTCCCACTCCAGATGCGCCTGCGCCGCCAGTGCCGCCGCCAGCTGCTCGGGCGAAATCATGCCTTCGTGGACCAGCCAGCTGCCGAGCCTGAGCCCGCGCGACTTGTGCAGCAGCGCCGCCTCCAGCTGGGCCGGCGTGATTGCGCCCTGCTCGACGAGAATGCTGCCCAGCGCCCGCCGCGCGCGGTTCTCGCCGCCGACGCTCGGAAAATCGTGCGTGGTCTTGTCCCAGGCCACGCGGCGCGGGCTGCCCTGCTCGATGATCTGGCGGATGGCGCGCCAGTTGGCGAGGAAATTGACGAGGTTGCCCCAGAAAATGCGCGGCACCGACAGCAGGCCCTGGAACAGGCCGTAGTAGCGGGTGACGAAAAACATGCGCTGCGCCATGCGGTTCAGCATCAGCGCGAGGTTGGCCAGCAACAGCGCCACCAGCAGGGCATCGCCCTCGAAAATGGACAGAAACCGGTAGGGATCGGGTGCCAGCACCTGGTACAGCCAGAGCAGCAGCAACTGCAGGAAGATCAGGCTGGCCAGGAAGCTGACAAAGTTGCTGATCGCGCCCTTGCGGTCGCGCCAGAGGAAATAGTTCAGCGTCCAGTCGCCGGTCCAGCGATGCGTGCGCATGCCCTGGAACACGATGCCGATGATCCAGCGCGACTTCTGGCGCACGGCGGTTTCCAGCGTCTCCGGGAAATATTCACGCACGCAGATCACGTTCGACTCGCGTTCGCTGGTGCCAAAGGGCAGCTCGCGCACCACCACGTCGTCATCGCGCACCACCGGGAAGCGCACGAAAATCTCGCTCATGCCTTTTTGCTTCAGGCGGAAGCCGATGTCGTAGTCCTCGGTCAGGCTCTGCACGTCGAAGGCAATGCCGTCGCCGTCGGCCAGCAGCGCCAGCACGGCGCGCCGGCTGAAGCAGGTGCCGACGCCGGCGCTTGGCACCTGGCCCGCCACCGCCTCGCGCACCAGAATGTCCTTGCCGTGGATTTCTGCAAACTCGTCCATGTAGTGCGCGCTGGTGAAGCCGGTCCAGTGCCGCACGAAGGGATAGACCGGCAGCTGGATCAGGTCCTTGCGATCCACCAGATAGTTGAACAGGCGCAGCTCCATGCTGGAGATGACGTCTTCGGCGTCATGCAGGATGAAGCCGCTGAACTCGAGGCTGGCGCGCTGCTCGAACTGCAGGATGGCATCGAGCACGTTGTTCAGGCAGTCGGCCTTGCTGGTCGGGCCGGGGCGCGCGCACACCACCTTGTGCACGTTCGGGAAGCGCGCGCAGACTTCGTCAACATCGCGCTGGGTGTCCGGGTCGTTGGGATAGGTGCCGACAAAGATGTGGTAGTTCTCGTAATCCAGCGTGCTCGCGGCGTATTCGGCCATCTTGCCGATGACGCCGGTCTCGTGCCAGGCCGGCACCATGATGGCCAGCGGCTTTTCCTCGGGCGCGTACAGCGCCTTGTAGTCGAGACGCTTGTGGTCGCGGTAGATGGTGAGCGCGCGCCACAGCCGGCGCCACCAGTAGCTGACGTCGATGAACAGGTCGTCGATGCCGCTGATCAGGATGAGCACGGCCACGCCGATGGCGATCCACTTGAGGCCGTAGAGATACGTCGAGAAGACGTCGATCCACCACATGGTCATGGCTCCGGGAAAAACGGGCGTCAGGCAATCACGCCGGCACGGCGCAACTCGGCGATGATGCGGGCACAGGCCTGGCCATCACCGAACGGATTGCCGGCGCGCTGCATGCGGGCATGGGCCTCGGTATCGGCCCACAGCTGCTCCACCTCGGCCACGATGCGGGCACGCTGCGTGCCGATGATGCGCGCGCAGCCGGCCTCCAGCGCCTCCGGGCGCTCGGTCTCCTCGCGCAGCACCAGCACCGGTACGCCGAAGGTGGGGGCCTCTTCCTGCAGGCCGCCGGAATCGGTGAGCAGGAGCCAGGCATCGGCAATCGCCTGCTGCATGGCGAGATAGTCCAGCGGCTCCGACAGCTGCACGTTCGGCAGGCCGTCGAGAATTTCGTGCACCGGCTGCTTGATGACCGGGTTCAGGTGCACCGGGAAGCGCACCACAAGCTCGGGATGCGCACGCGCAATGGCGGCGATGGCGTGACAGATTTCCTCGACATCGCGGCCCCAGTTCTCGCGCCGGTGCACGGTCACCAGCAGGTGGCCGCGGCCTTCGGCACGGCGCGCGATGCCGTGATGCGCCACCGTCCACTGCTGGGCGTCGACCACGGTGTTGCCGGTCACCTGCACGCGCTCGGCCGGCACGGCCTCGGCCAGCAGCGCCGCACGGGCGCGCGGCGTCGGCGGGAAATGGAAGCGCGCGATGCGGCCGATCATCTGGCGCAGGCCTTCCTCGGGAAACGGCCGGTCCAGGTTGTAGGTGCGCAGGCCGGCCTCGACATGGGCCACCGGCACCCGGTGGTAGAAGCCGGCGAGCGCCCCCAGAAAGGCGCTCTCGGTATCGCCCTGCACCACCACCGCCGCCCAGGGCCGCGAGGTGAGCACGGTCTCGAGCTGGGCGCGACAGCCCAGGCTGAACTCGCTCAGGCTGCTGCCCTCGCGGCGCAGGCTGATGTCGGGCGTGATGTCAAAACAGGCCAGGATCTGCGCCGCCATGTCGCCGTGCTGGCCGGTGTGCAGCCACACCGGATTGACCCCGGGCTCGGCGCGCAGCGCGTGATAGAGCGGGGCCAGCTTGATGATTTCCGGGCGCGTGCCCGAGACCAGCAGGATGTCGTTCATCTGTAACCTGTCTGACAGGAAGCGTGGACGGATAAGCGCGCAAGCCCGGTCCAGCCACGGCCGGCATGCGGCGCGGACCTTACACAGACGCTATTGACCGCGGAATACCCCGTTCGGGTGGAATCGGCTCAAGCCGACCGATGGCGTCCGAATGTCCGACAATATATGCGTCATTTTCGGCTCCGCCGGACGGCCGCGAAGTATTCGCCGCCACCAGGACGGTGACGACAGCCGATCAGCCCGTGTCGCCGGTGCAATCGGCGCACCCGAATGGACCGCCACGCGTGGCAGCAGCGATTGGCCCGCAGTGACCGCGATGCCGTCCCGGCCGACATTGACCCTCCGGTCGGGGCCGCCTAGCGTGCGCGCATCGCCCCTCCGGAGGATTGCCCCATGGCCCAGCGCCTTCCGCTCACCGGCCCGCGCGGCCGCGTCG
>DAIRDY010000205.1:0-4420 GCA_036795935.1 Moraxellaceae bacterium
TGCGCAATGCGCCAGGCATTCGCTTCCACCGCTTCCAGCGTGATGCGCACCTGCAGCTCGTCACTCACCATCGGCACATGCTTGCCCATGCCGAAATCCGAACGCTTGATCACCGTCGTGGCATCAAAGCCGGCCGCGGGGGCTTTCTCGTAGAAGGGATGTTCGCCAATGCTGTTGGCACGGGCGCTCAGGCTCACCGGCCGGGTGATGCCGTTCACCGTCAGCTCGCCGTCCAGCGTGAAGGTGCGCTTGGCCTTGTTCACGTTGCGGATGCCGGTGCTCTTGAACAGCACGTTCGGGTGCTCCTTGGCCTTGAAGTAGTCGCCGGAGTTCAGCAGGTGGTCGTTCAGCAGCGGCACGAAGCTGTCGAGGCCGGTCAGCGGCATGGTCACCTGCACGCTGGATTTTTCCGGCTGCTCGGTATTGCCGATGACGGTGCCCGTGACATCGCGGAACACGGCGCCCGGATTGGAGAAGCCGAGGTGGCTCCAGCTGAAGTGCACCTGCGTGTGCGTCGGGTCGATGGTGTAGGTGATGGTCTTGGTGGCGTCGGCCAGCACGGGCAGGGCGGCGAGGCTCAAACTGCCGGCCAGCAGCAGGTCACGGACAAGTCGCATGGCGGTTCTCCTTGCGGGTGAAAGATGCCCGATGCTGGCATGCCCGCTGTTTCATGAACAGGCATCAGTGTCGCGAATACGTCACGCGCAGGTGAGTGATGTCGCGTGCCAGGGTGCCGGGCCTGCGACGGCATCGCGCGCTGCAAACGCCCGGACCGGGCATTTTCGGCAAACCGGCCGATTGCCGGGCGGCGCGGGGCGTTTGCTAGACTGCCGGCAAGCCGTTGATCGCAGCAGGAGTTGCCCATGTCCGACCGTCTTGCCGATGTGCTGGCCCGCGTCCGCCAACGCGATCCCCACCAGCCCGAGTTCCTGCAGGCCGTGGAGGAAGTGCTGGGCAGCCTCTGGCCCTTTCTCGACGGCCATCCGCCGTATCGCGAGCAGGGCCTGATCGAACGCCTGCTGGAGCCCGAGCGGGTCATCCAGTTCCGTGTGGCCTGGGTGGACGATGCCGGCCGGGTGCAGGTGAACCGCGGCTTTCGCGTGCAGATGAACAGCGCCATCGGCCCGTACAAGGGCGGGTTGCGCTTTCACCCCTCGGTGAACGAGGGCGTGCTGAAATTCCTGGCCTTTGAACAGACCTTCAAGAATGCGCTGACCACGCTGCCGCTGGGCGGCGGCAAGGGCGGTGCCGATTTCGATCCGCACGGGCGCAGCGATGGCGAGGTGATGCGCTTCTGCCAGGCCTTCATGAGCGAGCTGTACCGCCACATCGGTCCCGATCTCGACGTGCCGGCCGGCGACATCGGCGTCGGTGCGCGCGAGGTGGGCTATCTCTACGGCATGTACCGCAAGCTGGCCAACGAATTCAGCGGCAGCTTCACCGGCAAGCGCCCGAGCTTCGGCGGCAGCCTGCTGCGCCCGGAAGCCACCGGTTATGGTGCGCTGTATTTCGTCGAGGAAATGCTGAAAACCCGCAAGCGCACGCTGGACGGCCTGCGCATCGCCATCTCGGGCGCCGGCAATGTGGCCCAGCATGCCGCGCGCAAGGCCATGTCCATGGGCGCGAAGGTGGTGAGTTTTTCGGATTCCGGCGGCACCGTGCACAACCCGGCCGGCTTCACGCTGGAGCAGTGGGATGCGCTCTGCCTGCTCAAAAACGTGCGCCGCGGCCGGCTGTCCGAACTGGCCGCCGACTTCCGCCTGCCCTATGAAGCCGGTGCGCGGCCCTGGGGCCTGCCCTGCGACGTGGCCTTGCCCTGTGCCACGCAGAACGAGCTGGATGCGGGCGATGCCGGCATGCTGCTGGCCAACGGCTGCATCGCCGTGGCCGAGGGCGCCAACATGCCCTGCACGCTGGAGGCGGTGACGCTGTTCCGGCAAGCCGGCATCCTGTTTGCACCCGGCAAGGCCGTGAATGCCGGCGGCGTGTCGGTGAGCGGACTTGAGATGTCGCAAAACGCCATGCGCCAGCACTGGACCGAGGCCGAGGTGGACATGAAGCTGCACGGCATCATGATCGGCATTCACCATGCCTGCGTGCAGCACGGCCAGCATGCCGGCGGCGTTGATTATGTGGCCGGTGCCAACATCGCCGGCTTCATCAAGGTGGCCGATGCCATGCTGGCGCAGGGCGTGATCTGAGGGCAGACACAGCGTTTTTCCTGCGTTTCTGCCGTACGGCATGCCCTGTAGCTGCGGATAAATCCGCAGCTCCAGGAATCCGCACCCCGGTTCCCGCGTGACCGGTGCCTGCGGGGCGTAATGGGGCAAGTCGGCGGGTTTGCTTGCGGCGGTGCATGGAGGATGATGGCGGCCTTGCCTCTGCCACCGCTGGTTGCCATGTCCGCGTCTTACCGTCCTGCGTCGCCTTCCCCCTCGTCTGCACCGGCGGCCGATACCGTACCTCAGGCCCTGCCGGCCTCCGACTGGCAGACGCTGCAAACGCTGTTCCCCTATCTCTGGCGCTACAAGACACGCGTGCTGCTGGCGCTGTCCTGCCTGGTGCTGGCCAAGGTCGCCAACGTCTCCATTCCCCTGGTGCTGAAGCAGGTGGTCGACCATCTGGCGGCCCGTCCGGAGGCGCTGCTCGCGGTGCCGGTGGCGCTGATCCTGGCCTATGGTTTGCTGCGGCTGGCCTCCACGGCCTTTGGCGAGTTGCGCGATGCGGTGTTTGCCAAGGTCGAGCAGGGCGCCATCCGCCGGGTCGCACTGGAAACCTTCGACCACCTGCACCGGCTCAGCCTGCGTTTCCACCTCAACCGCCAGACCGGCGGCGTCACCCGCGACATCTCGCGCGGCACGCGCGGCATCGGCTCGCTGCTCAGTTTCATGCTGTTCAACATCCTGCCGACGATTCTGGAAATCGGCATGGTCACGGTGATCCTGGTCACGCTCTACGACTGGCGCTTTGCCGTCGCCACCATCGGCACAATTGTCGTCTACACCACCTTCACCATCGTGGTCACCGAGTGGCGCAACAAGACGCGCCGCGCCATGAACGACCTCGATACCCGCGCCAATGTGCGCGCCGTGGATTCGCTGCTCAACTATGAAACCGTGAAGTACTTCGGCAACGAGCCCTTCGAGGCACGGCGCTATGACGACGCCATGGGCCAGTGGGAAAAGTCCGCCATCCGCAACGAGTACTCCATCGGCATCCTGAACAGCGGGCAGTCGGCGATTGTCGCCGTCGGCATCACCGTGCTGGTGTGGCTGGCGGCCGACGGCGTGGTGCAGGGCACGATGACGCTGGGCGACCTCGTGGCGGTGAATGCCTTCCTGATCCAGCTGGCGGCGCCGCTCAACATTCTCGGCATGGCCTATCGCGAAATCCGCCAGGCGCTGACCGACATGGAAAAGATGTTCGCGCTGCTGCGCGAGGAAGCCGAGGTGCGCGACGACCCGGCAGCCGTGGCGCTTGAAACGCGCGCGGCCAGTGTCGAGTTCGATGCCGTCGACTTCGGCTATGACCCGCGCCGGCCCATCCTGCAGGCGGTCAGCTTCCGCATTCCCGCTGGTGCCACGGTGGCGGTGGTGGGCAGCTCGGGCGCCGGCAAGTCCACGCTGGCGCGCCTGCTGTTCCGCTTTTATGACGTGAGCGGCGGCAGCATCCGCATCAACGGCCACGACCTGCGCCAGCTCACGCAGGCCAGCCTGCGCGCGCATATCGGCATCGTTCCGCAGGACACCGTGCTCTTCAACGACAGCATCTACTACAACATTGCTTACGGTCGCCCGGAGGCGAGCCGCGAAGAAGTGATTGCGGCAGCGCGGGCGGCGCACATCCTTGGCTTTATCGAGCAGTTGCCGGACGGCTGGGAGACGACGGTTGGCGAGCGCGGACTCAAGCTCTCCGGGGGCGAGAAGCAGCGGGTGGCGATTGCGCGCACCATCCTGAAAAATCCGCCGGTGCTGATTTTTGACGAGGCGACCTCGGCGCTGGATTCGCGGACGGAGAAATCGATCCAGGAGGAGCTGGCGGCGATCTCGGCGGACCGGACGACGCTGGTGATTGCGCACCGCTTGTCGACGGTGGTGGAGGCGGACGAGATCCTGGTGATGGAGCAGGGGCGGATCATCGAGCGGGGGACGCATCGGGCGCTGCTGGCGCTGGGGGGGAGTTATGCGCGGATGTGGGCGTTGCAGCAGTCGGAGGATGAGGGGCAGTTGCAGTCGCTCTAAGCGGTTTCTGAATGGCTCATGATTCGTCGTCCCCGCGGAGGCGGGGACCCAGTGCATTCAGGTTTTGCGGTTGGCGTGTATGTTTCGCTGCGCTCTGCTTTCTAACGTTGTTTATTTGATAGGCCGTAGTCCTCGGGCCGGACGGGCCCCAGAGGGGCGGTACGCGCCGCCCCTCTGGA
>DAIRDY010000206.1:0-4400 GCA_036795935.1 Moraxellaceae bacterium
GGACGGCCGAGGGCCAGGCCGGGCACGGTGAACGGGCGCAGGTCGCGGTCGAGCACGATGGCATTGCCGTCAATGTCGAGGGCGCTCGCAACCGGGGCGTCCAGTGTCAGCTCACGATAAAAGGCGCTCACCTCCAGCGGTGCATGCGCCTCCGCGGGAGCGGGCGGCGCAGGCAGTCGCACGAGCGTATAGCCCTTGGCCTCGGCATCGTGCTGGAAAACGATTACGCGGTTTTCGAGCAGGGGCTCGTTGCGCAGGTCCAGATGCGTGAGGGTGAGCAGCACGCGGTTTTCGCCTGCATCAATCAGGTCGGCCGTGGCGCTGGCGGGCGTGCCGCCGGCATGTATGCCCATGATGAGCTCGCGATAGCGCGGCCGTATGTCTTCACTGGGCGGCCGGTAATTTCCGGCGCGATTGTCCTTGCCGTCACGCAGCACGCGCATCTCGCTGTAGGGTGTGGCGCCCAGCGCCTTGAGCTTTTTGCCATTGGTGCTGAAGGCTTGCCACTGCGTTTCGCCGACAGCCTTGGCCCAGACATGCCCTTGTGCGCGCGTGAAGTTCGGCACGAGAACATCGGCATAAACGGGCTTGACCAGCCAGCGGGCATCCGGCGTGTCATTGGTCTTTTGCCGGCGCTCTTCGCTGATCACGCCCCAGTGCGCGCCTTTTTTCCAGGCGGTGAGCAGGTATTCGTATTTCTCGCCGGGTGCCTGAATGCGGCCATAAGTGGCCATTAGCAGCGGCTGTGCTTCCAGCTTTTCGCGATAGGCCATTTCCGAGCGCGTCACAGCCTGGCCGTGGCCAGCGAGCAGGGCGAGTACGAGGGTGCAAGAGGCGGCTCGGGCGGCAAGGTGGATGCGGGGCATGTCCGTTCTCCTGCGCACCGGTTATTGAGCAAGAGCGGTCAGGTGATGCGCATCGCGAGTATGAGCGAGCGTTTTGCGATGGCTCAAGGCCCGGAACAGGGGGGGCAAGTGCCTGCGGCGGCTGCAGCCTGTCGGCTTTATTGGGAGGGCGGCGTCCAGCGCAATGCGTGTCCGTGGCGCCTTGCCCAAACAGCATTGCGCTCCCCAGGCAGGGGTCAGCCGTTGCGCAGGATGCGGTGCTTCTCGCGCTGCCAGTCGCGTTCCTTCTCGGTCTCGCGCTTGTCGTGCAGCTGCTTGCCCTTGACGATGGCGATCTCGCACTTCACGCGACCATGGCTCCAGTACAGCGCCAGCGGCACGCAGCTGTGGCCCTTCTGCTGCACTTCGCCGATCAGGCGGTCGATCTCGCGGCGGTTCAGCAAGAGCTTGCGCGTGCGCAACGGGTCGGCGATGACGTGGGTCGAGGCCTGCAGCAGCGGCGTGATCTGCGCGCCGAACAGAAAGGCCTCGTTGTTCTTGAAGGTGACGTAGGCGTCGGTCAGGTTGGCCTTGCCGGCGCGCAGCGATTTCACTTCCCAGCCGAGCAGCTCGAGGCCGGCCTCGAACTTGTCCTCGATGAAGTATTCGTGACGGGCGCGCCGGTTCTGCGCGATGGTGCCGCTGGTGCTGGCGGTTTTCGGGGGTTTGCTCATGGGCGGCGATTATAGGGGCAGTTGCCGCCGGCGCACGCAGCTTTAGCCGCCGGCTGAAAAGCGTTTTTCAGCAGGCTGTTCGATGCCGGTGCCGGCGGGCCGTCCCGCGCCCCCGGCGTTTGCTTGAGGGGCGGGGGCGAATCCCCGACAATGCGCCGCCTGCGGGCTGATCCGCTTGCCCGTCTCTTTCGCCCTGCTTTCCCGAGGTTTCCATGGCCCAGCCGCAATCCATCGTCCACGGCACCTGGTCGCGCCCGCTCGCGGCGCTGGCCGCGCTTTCGCTGTTCGGCCTGGGGCTGGCCCAGGTCTGGGAGCTGCCGCTGGTGGCGGCGCGCCATGGCGGCCTGGCCTTCTTCGGCGCCTATCTGGTCTGCCTGCTGGTGCTGGCGCTGCCCTTGCGGCTGGTCGAGCTGATGCTGGGCCGGCGGTCGCGCCGCTCGCCCATCGAGGGCCTGGCCGTGCTGACCCGCGAGGCGGACGCCAAGCGCGGCTGGCGCGTCGCGGCCTGGGCCTCGGGCCTGGCCGACGTGCTGGTGCTGGCCGGGCTGGCCCTGCTGGCCGGCTGGGGCGCGAGCTTTGTCGGCCATGCTTGGCTGTCCGAAAGCGTGCACACGGCGACGGCCGCCGGGCTCACCTGGCCCATGGGTACAGGCTCGGCCTTCCTGCTGGCCGCGGGCCTGGCCCTGCTGGCGCCGGCACGCCGCGAGCTGGCCACCGCGCTGGCGCTGGCCGTGGTCGTGCTCTGCCTGGGCGTCGCCGCCCTGGCGGGCGCCGCCGGTGTCGGCAGCTATGGCAGCGGCGCGCTGGGCGCTGACGGCTGGCGCGAGGCCATGCGCTTTGCACTGATCTCCGGTGGCGGCGGCCTCGGCGTGGTCTGGCTCTCCGGCATGCAGCTGCCGCGCGAGGCCTCGCTCGGCCGGTTTGCACTGGCGCTGGTGCTGGTGCAGGCCGTGCTCGCCGGGCTGGTCTGGCTGGCGCTGGCGCCCTATGTGCCGGCGGCGGCCGACGCCGCCGGCAGCAGCGCCGTGCTTGAGCGCCTGCCTGCCGCCATGGGCGCGGGCTGGGCGCCGGCCCTGCTCTTCCTCGGACTCGGCATTGCCGCCGTGTTCGCGCTGGCCTTTGCCGCCGAGCCCCTGCTCTGCCGGCTCAAGGAAAAAGGCCTGGAGCGCCTGCCGGCAGTGACGCTGGTGTTCATGAGCGGCGCCGCGCTGGCCGAGGTGCTGTGGTTTGTCGGCCAGGTCGACGGCGCCCACCTGCTGCTGACCGGGGTGCGCGAGCTGCTGCTCGTGGTGTTGCTGGTGCTGGCGGTGTTCGCTGGCTGGATCATGAAGATCAGCCATGCGCGCAAGGAGCTGGGGCTGCCGGCGGAGGGCGTCTACAACCTGTGGCGGGTGGCGGTGCGCATCGTGGTGCCGCTCGCGGTGCTGTTCGTGCTCGCCGGCCACGTGACCGGTTGACGCCATGGCCGAAGTCGTCCGCAGTGCGCTCCTGCCCTATGCCGCCGAAGACATCTTCGCGCTGGTCAACGACGTGGCGCGCTACCGCGAGTTCCTGCCCTTCTGCATTGCCTCCGAGGTGATCGAGGCCAGCGAGTACGAGGTGGTCGGGCGCATGGCCTTTGCGCGCCTCGGGATGAGCCATGCGCTCACCACGCGCAACCGGCTGACGCGGCCCTCGCATATCGGCATCGAATTTGTCGACGGACCGTTTACCCGGCTTGCCGGCGAGTGGCAGTTCCAGGCGCTGCAGGCCGCGGCCTGCAAGGTCAGCTTCCGGGTAGAGTTCGAGGTGCAGGCGAAGTTCCTGCAATTCGCGGCGGCCAGCGCCATCAGCCAGGCCGCGCAACAGGCGATGGATGCCTTTCACAAGCGGGCGGTGCAGCTTTATGGCAAACGCTGAAAACGCGGCAAGCGTGCAGGTGGAAGTGGCCTATGCAAGGCCCGACCGGCAGTGGCTGGTCGCGCTCGTGCTGCCGGCTGGCAGCACGGCCGCCCAGGCGGTGGCGGCCTCCGGCCTCCTCGCGGCCTGCCCGGAGCTCGATGCCGGCGCACTGCGCCTCGGCATCTTTTCGCACCCGCTCGCCGATGGCGAGCAGGTGCTGGCCAATGGCGACCGCGTCGAGATCTATCGCCCGCTCATCATCGATCCCAAGGAAGCGCGGCGCGCGCGCGCCGAAAAGGCCAAGGCGAAGCGCCGGGCGGGTGGCTAGGCGCCATTCGCAGCAGCGGCGTTGGCCGCGACAAGCGTGTTGTCGGGATGGCTGCCGAGCAGTGCCAGGAGCCTGACGCCGCTAAAGCCGCGTCTGCGGACTGGGGCGTGGGGGGCTTACAGCGGGTCGGCTTTCAGCGTGCGGTCGCGGCTTTCCGGCTTCACCGGATCGCGCGCCGGCATGGCCTCGGCGCCCTCGATGCGCGCCAGCACGCCATTCTCGAAGTGCAGTGTCAGGCGGCGGTTGTCCACGGCCGGCACACGGGCCTTGCGGGCGTAGGTGCCCGGCGTGTAGTCGTAGAGATAGTCCCAGCGCTTGGGGTTCAGCGTGTCGGTCACCAGCGGCGTGCCCAGCACATAGCGCACCTGATTGGGCGTCATGCCGGGCTTCAGGCGCTCCACCATCTCTTTCGTGACCAGGTTGCCCTGGTCGATGTCGGCCTTGTAGACAGTGAGAAAATTGCCGCAGCCCGCAAGCGCGGCACAGAGCGTCAGGAGCAGGCTGGTTTTTTGCATCACGCGGGCAATTCCTCTATCTTGCGCCGGAAACGGCCGCCGGCAGCAGGCCCGCGATCATACCCCAGCCCGTCCGCCCCCGCAGCGCCGCCTGCGCTGCACTTTGGTTACCCGGCTC
>DAIRDY010000207.1:0-4376 GCA_036795935.1 Moraxellaceae bacterium
CCGCTGCACATGGAAATCATCACCGCGCCGGATTTCCCGTTTGCGGCGATGGGCCTGGTGCACATCCAGAACCGCATCACCCAGCATCGCCCGGTGGCGGCCTCGGAAACGCTGACCATCACCGTGAGCCCGGCCAACCTGCGTCCGCACGACAAGGGCCTGCAGTTCGACATCCTGACCACGCTCACCAGCGGTGACGAGGTGGTGTGGGAAGCGGTGAGCACCATGCTGCGCCGCCAGGGTGGTGGCGATGCCGCGACCAAGTCGCCCGCGCCCAAGACGGCCAGTGCCCCGACCGGCCGTGCCGTGGTGCAGTGGACCGTGCCGGGTGACACCGGCCGCCGCTATGGCGCCGCTTCCGGCGACCGCAACCCCATCCACCTGTACGCCTTTACCGCGAAGCTGTTCGGCTTTCCGCGCGCCATTGCGCACGGCATGTGGACCAAGGCACGCTGCCTGGCCGCGCTCGACGGCCGCCTGCCCGATGCCTTCACGGTGGACGTGCAGTTCAAGCTGCCGGTGCTGCTGCCTGCCAAGGTGGCCTTCCAGTCCGAATCCCTGGGCGCCGGCATGAGCTTTGCCGTGAGTGACAGCAAGAGCGGCAAGCCGCATCTGGCCGGCAGCGTGCAACCGCTGTAAGCGACAGCGCTGCGCATGAAAAAACGGGCCTTCAGGCCCGTTTTTTCATGCGCACATACAACCTGCATGGGGCAGAGGTACGCATCTGCCCCGCGGCTAGGCAATTTTCAGGCTGGCCATCCCGCGGAGACTGTCATGCCTCCTGTTTCCGCCGTGCCTGCGCCACATGCACGGCCAACACCAGCGGCAAGGCCAGCCCCGCCAGCAGGTGCACCCAGTCGCTGAGCTCGCGCAGGCGCTCGCTGGCGGCGTAATAGAGTGCAAGCCCGGTCAGCGCAAGCAGCACCAGCACGAGGGCGAGAGCCAGGCCGCTTTTCAGCTGGCGTTGCTGGCGCCAGCGCGGCAGCACATGCACTGCCGCCACCATGCCGGCCACCACCAGCAAGCCATAGGCGGCGATGCCATGCAGCATGCGGTTGCTCGCACTCCATTCCGGTGGCAGCAGTGCCGGATTGTTTGCCAGTTGCCAGTCACTGCGCAGGCCAAGCAGGCCGGTTCCCACCAACGCCAGCACGAGCAAATACAGCACGCGCTGCAGCCACGGGCTCATGTGCCGCCTCCTGTCGCGAGATGCCGGCGCGCATAGAAGGCGAGCCGGCGTATGCCGTCGGTCAGATGCTTGCAGGACAGCGTGGCGCCGGAAATGTTGTCGATGCCCTGCCCCACACGCAGCGGCGAGCCCGCGCTGCGCCCCTCGAACTGGGCCAGCCAGGAAAGCGCACGCACCTCGCCGCCCTGTGTTTCGCGATAGGTCAGCACGCGCACACCCTGTACCCGGCCGGCACGGTCGAAGGCCACGGCGTAATCGAAAAGTTCGTGCTTGCCGATCATGGCATCGCTCAGCACATGGCCGAGCAGCTCGTCGCCGCGCCAGGCCTGCCACTGCCGCCAACGCAGGCCGCGCATGCTGCTGCCGGCCTCGGCCAAGACCATGTCGAGTTCGGCACGCGACAAACTTATCTTTTGCTCGCGAAAGTGCGTGGCCGCCGGAAACAGCTCAGCCTGCGCACTGCGCAGGCTCAGGTACTCGGTGGCGCCGGCCGGCAGCGCAAGCACGGCCAGCACGACCAACAACAAGGCTTTCATGGCACCAGTGCCGACTCCCCGAAGGCCACCCACAACTGGAAGCGGGTGAACGGCCAGGCACGCTTGCCCTTCACGCGCGCCTTCGCTTCCTTGTACACCGGATTGGCCAGCAGGAAGTCCGGCAGCACGAAATGCGTCACCTTCGAGCCCACCATGCTGGACTCATAGATGAACTTGCGCACCGGACCGTACTTGAAACCGTACTGGCTGCGCAGCGGCTCCGGCATGTTGGCGGCCGTAGTCAGCTTGGCGTACTGCATCGGTGCCCAGAGCAGCACGCCATGCCAGCCAAAAAGATAGCCGGCAAGCTCGCGCGAGGCCTTGGTCGAGACCAGCTGGCCGCTGTTGCGCATGTTCTCGCAATACTCGAGGAAGGCCCACCAGTTCGGCGGCAGCGCCTCTTCGGGAATGCCGAACAGGTAGGCAAAAATCTTGGTTTCCTCGTAGAAGCGCAGCTTGTCGGCATCGCTGACTTTGCCCACCGACTGCTCGTAGGTGAGCATCAGGGTTTCCCACAGCGTGGCGTGCACCCAGAGCATGGCCTGCACTTCGCTGGCGCGGTATTCGCTGCCTTCGGCAAACACGCCGGCACGCTCGCGCAAATGCCCCTGCACGCGGGCATGGATGATGCGCACGTCGCGAGCTGCCTCAAGCGCCTGCTCGCGCGAGCCCATGGTCATCGTCAGCAGGTAGGAAAAGGTGTTGCGCGCGCGCTTGAGCGGATCGTCGCGGGTGATGGAATGCTCGTCGATGCCGGCCGTCACCCAGGGATGCGAAATCTGCAGCAGCAGCGCGCGCCCGGCACCAACCGCGCCCGGCACGATGTACTTCTGCATCCTCCACATCATGGAGTCGGGACCGAACAGGCCGTGACGCGGATCCGGCACGCCACCATGCACTTTCTGCAACTGGCGCTCGAATTGCGCCTCGGTAATCCATTGCGGTTCGAAGGCGGCGCCCTGGCCCAGATGCTTCCATTTGGCGGCAACCGGCTTTTCGGCCGGCACCTCGGGCGCGGGCTGCGGCTCGGCCACGGGCGCCTCAAGGGCAGGCGACGGGGCCCCGGCCACGGCCGCCTCGGCGGCACGGATCAGCGCAAACACCTCGGGCTCGTCGCCCGTACCGGATGCCATGGCAGGCGACAGCAAGGACAGCGCCAGACCGCAGGTCAGCGCAAGGCGTGCAAGCAAGGGGAAGCAGGTCATTGTTGTTGTCATCCGGCAAAAAACGGGCTGCCCTATGCTGGGCAGCCTGCTCGCGGACAACAATGGTCAGAGGCGTCAGCGTGATTGGCCGCAATCGCCTCAGGCAAAACCGGGCGCCGGCCCCTGCTCGGCCAGTGCCTCGGCAGCGCGGATGGCGGCGGTGTTGAGTTGCCACAGGCGCAGGTCGCCGAAAGGCGTGCCGACACCTGTGTTGACGACATAGCCGACGGCAAGTCCGCGCGCGGGATCGCACCAGGCACCCGATCCGCCATAGCCGAAATGGCCAAAGGCATCGGGCGTGCGCGGGCCGGTGGTGAACACGCGGTGGTAGCCGAGGCGCCAGCGCATGGGCACCGGAATCACTGCACCACGGCCGGTGTTCTGCACGGTGGCCATGCGCCCGAGCGTGGCCGGCGACAGCAGGCGCACGCCATCAAGCGAGCCACCGTTGCCGAGTACCGCATACAACCGCGCCAGATCGCGCGCGCTAAACATGCCGCCGGCGCCCGGAATGCAGGCCTGTGCGGTCTCGCGCGCATTCCAGTCGAAGCGCGCCATGCCACGCGGCACCATGGCGTCGTTCGTGCTTTGCGGCTCGAAGCCGGTCAGGCGCAGCCCGCTCTCGATCAGGCGCTGGGCCAGCGGTGGCTGGCGCTTGCGCGAGGTGCCCGCTGCCGCGGGCTGCGGTGCTGATGCCGGTTTCGGGGCCGGCACGATGAGCTCGGCACGCCGCCCCAGCGCGGCTTCCGGCACGCCGATGAAAAAGTCGTTGAGCGCCAGCGGCTGCGTCAGCTCGCGCGCCAGCGTCACGGCCAGCGGCTCGCCAGTGATTTTTTCCACGAGCCCACCCACCAGCCAGCCGAAGGTCAGCGCGTGATAACCATTGCGCTCGCCGGGGGCATGCACCGGCGCCGCCTGCTCCATGCGCCGCAACATGTGTTCCCAGTCGCGCATTTCCGCAGCGTCTTCCACCAGCGGCCGTACCGGGTACAGCCCGGCCTCGTGGCAAAGCAGGTGACGCACAGTGATGTCGCGCTTGCCGTTGCTGCCGAAACCGCCCCAGTAATGCGCCACCGGCTTGTCGTAGTGCAGCAGGCCGCGATCGGCGAGCAGGTGCAGCAGCGTGGCCACCACGCCCTTGGTGGTGGAAAAGGACAGCGACACGGTGTCCGGCGTCCAGGCCTCGCCAGCGCGATTGCGCGTGCCGCCCCAGAGGTCGACCACCGGCTGGCCGCGGTAATACACACAGAGCGCAGCGCCCCCGGGACGGCCCTGCGGCAACTGGCGACGGAAGACATCGGCAACGGCGGTGAAGTCGGGGTGTACATGGCCGGACAGCATGGCGGGCTCCAGACGGGATTCGCCGCTGGTTTAGCACGCACCCGCGCGGTTAGGCTATGGCACTTTCCGTCGCCAGCCCTGTCATTCCCGCCGTGAACCCCGCCC
>DAIRDY010000208.1:0-4372 GCA_036795935.1 Moraxellaceae bacterium
GGGCAAGACCTATACCGTGGCGCAAGCCATCCGCGAGTAAGCAGGCGCGTCATCCCGCAGGCAGGATTGCCTGATGACGAATGTCCGCAAGACAGGCGTACTTGGGGGCGATGCCTCGGCATCCGCCACATCACTGGCGCCGCAAGCGACAGTCAGGACAGCTTGCCGTCAAGCGCGTCGAGCGCCTCCAGGAACACGGCGGGTTCGGGGCGCACGCGGTAATTGTCGGTGAGGTGTCGCCACACCACCTTGCCGCCGTCGCTGATCAGCACTGTCGGCATCGGTACCGCGTCCTCGTAACCGAGCAGCGCGAGCCCCAGCGGCAAGCCGTGTTCGTCGACGATGCCGAGGGCGCGTGCCAGCGCGTTGTCGCGGTCCTGCAGGAAAATGAGCGGCGCATCGACCGCCGCCGCCAGCGCCGCGGTTGCCGTGGCCGGCTGCGGGCTTACCATCACCACGCGCACGCCGCGTGCGGCCAGCGCGCGGTACTGTGCGGCGAGCTCCTTCACCTGTGCCACGCACAGCGGGCACCAGTTGCCGCGGTAGAACAGCCACAGCGTGCGGCCGGGAAAGCATTCCGTGGTTGTCACCACGCTGCCGTCGGGCCGGTACAGGTTCAGCGCCGGCAGCACGGCACCGTCAGCCAGCCGCGCCGTCTCGCGCGGCGGAAAAAAGGAATACCACTGCACATAGAGTTGCGGGCCGACAAAGCCCGCGAGCGCGATCAGCCACAGCGCCTGTGCCTGGTCGGCGGCCGTGGTGTCGAGCACGGACAGGCCGATGACGCCGCCCAGCATCAGCCACCAGGGGCGGGCACCGGTGCGTGCCGGTTTGGCCAGATACAGCCAGGCAAAGAAGGCGAGCGGCACGGCGGCGGCCGCGAACACGGCCCAGCCGTTGCCGGCGCCCTGCAGCCCCTGCCACAGGCCAAGCGCGGCGGAACCGAGCAGCAGCGTGACAAAGCCGCTGATGAAGAAAGGTTTCAGTGCCGGCATGAGGCGGTCTCCGGTGGGGGCGGGGCCGCCATCATCGCGCCGTCGCGTGCGGCGGGGAACCGGTGGCGCGCTCAGCGCGCAACAGCGACGCCGGCCAGCCAGGTGATCACCGGGCGCGGCAAGAGGCGCACGAACAGCGGTAGCGGCTTGTTCATGAGGCCGGTGACGATGACGCGGCGGCCGCCACCGAGCGCGCGCAGGGCACTCGCCGCCACCGTCTCCGGGCTGTCCATGAGTTTCGCGGCCAGCGTGCCGTGATTGCCGGCAATGTCGTGGAAGGCGGTGGCGGTGGCGCCCGGGCAGACCGCGGTGACGGTGATGCCGTGGCGGTTTTCCTCGGCGGCCAGCGCCTCGGAGAACATCAGCACATAGCTCTTGGTGGCGCCGTAGACGGCAAAGCGCGGGCAGGCCTGGAAGGCGGCCACCGAGGCGATGTTCATGATGCGGCCGTGGCCTGCCGCGCGCATGCCGGGCAGCACGGCATGGCAGAGTTCGGTGAGCGCGACAATGTTCAGCTGCAGCATGCCCTGCACGCGATCCACCGGCATGTCGGCAAACGCCGAGTTGATGCCGAAGCCGGCGTTGTTGATGAGCGTGTCGACCGTGAGGCCGCGCGCGCCGAGGTCGGCCATCAGCGCGGCGGCCGCGCCCGGCTGTTCCAGGTCGCGGGTGATCACCTCCACTTTCACGCCATGGGCGGTGCCGAGCTCCGCCGCCAGTGCCGCCAGCTTGTCGCTGCGCCGGGCGACCAGCACCAGGGCCTGTTTCTCGCTGGCCGCGAGCTGGCGGGCGAGGGCTTCGCCGATGCCGCTGGAGGCACCGGTAATCAGGGTGACGGGGGTGGTCTGCGACATGGTGGCGGCCTCCTTAAGGCGCGTATCGGATGAGCGGCACGGTAATCATCAGTTCGATACTTGTCAAACTGTCGATGTGTTCTGCTAGCATGCGGCCATCGTCATCCGGTCCCGGCCGGGCATCAGGTCGCCAGCGCAGGAGCAGGCAATGAACATACTCGTCGTGGGGGCCGGCGCCGTCGGCCAGGTCTATGCACGCTATCTGGCCGAAGGCGGCGCCCGCATCACCTTCTTCGTGAAGCCCAGGCATGCGCCGGCGCTGGCCGCCGGGCTGTCGCTCACGCGCCTCGGCCACCTGCGCCAGCATCACGAGCACTGGCGCGACTACCGCGTGGCCAGCACGCTGGCCGAGGTCGGCGCCGGTCACTGGGACCAGGTCTGGCTGTGCATGTCGTCCGATGCGTTGCGCAGCCCGCTCAGCCAGCAGGTGCTGGCGGCGGTGGGGCCGGCCACCGTGGTCTGCCTGCAGCCGGGGCCGGAGGATGCCGAGTGGGTGCGCCGCCAGCTGCCGGCCGCCGCCAGCTTCGTGCAGGGCCTCATCACCTTCATCAGCTACCAGTCGCCACTGCCCGGCCGGCCCGGTCCCGAGGGCCTGGCCTACTTCGTCTCGCCGCTGGCGCCGTCGCTGTTCAGCGGCGAGCACGGCCCCGTGCAGGCCGTCCTCGCGGCGCTGACGGCGGGCGGCATGGCGGCGCGCGCGACCGCCGACCTCGACGGTGCCGGCGCCGGCTCCGAGGCGGTGATGATTCCGCTGGTGGCGGCGCTGGAGCAGCATGGCTGGCAGCTCTCCGGCTTTGCCGGCAGCGCGCCGATGGCGCTTGGCCGGGAGGCCGCGCGCGAGGCGCTGGACATCCTGGCCTGCGACCGCGGTGCGAAAGTGGCGCTGCAGAAGATGCTGCTGAACCCGCTGGCCAGCCGCGCGCTCCTGCTGGCGGCGCCGCGCGTGCTGCCGCTGGAGCTCGAGCCCTATCTCGAGTACCACTTCACCAAGGTCGGCCAGCAGACGCGCGACATGCTCGACAGCTACATCCGCCTCGGCGAGCGCCACGGCCTGCCGGTGGCGAAGTTGCAGCAGTTGCGCGCCGGCCTCGCCTGAGTCCGCTGCCTGCGGGCGCAGTCTGTCCTTCTGGCAACCCTGTGCGGTGTCCGCACGACGGCGCCCGGCCTCCCGCGACTGGCGACGCAAGCCGTTCCTTCGGCGCGAGGCTCGGGCCGCCCCGGGCCACGCCGGTCGTGCGACCGGCTTGAGTTGGCCGGTGCTGCCCCCATACTCAAGACAGATCCACCGGGGAGATTTGCGCATGACGCTTGAGACGGCCAACTTCACCCACCAGTGCCTGATCGCCATGCCGGCCATGGCCGATCCGCGCTTCGTCCAGACCCTCACCTACATCATCCGCCACGACGCCGACGGTGCCGTCGGCCTGGTCATCAACCGGCCGCTCGAGCTGCCGCTGACCAAGCTGCTGGGCGAGCTCGATGCGCCGCCGGTGGTGCCGCTGCGCAACCCGGCGCAGCCGGTGCTGTTCGGCGGCCCGGTGAATCCGCAGATGGGCTTTGTGCTGCACCGCGACCCCACGCCGTGGAGCAGCTCGCTGCCGGTGGCCGAGGGCATCACCGTCACCAGCTCGCGCGACATCCTCGAGGCCATCGCCCGCGGCCAGGGCCCGGACGACTACCTCGTGGTGCTGGGCTATGCCGGCTGGGGTCCGGGCCAGCTTGAAGAGGAGATGGCGGCCAACGCCTGGCTGACCTGCCCGGCGGACCCCGAGCTGCTGTTCAGCCTGCCCTTCGATGCGCGCTGGTCGGCCGGCATCCACAAGCTCGGCGTCGACCCGGCCTTCCTCGCCAGCGAGGCCGGCCACGCCTGAGCGCCATCCGCCGGTGCCCGTCGCGGGACGCCGGCGCCATGGCCTGCCGGGTGGCGCGCTTGCGCCCCCGGGCTGGGCGCGGCGGCGGCCGGCGCTTACCATGCCGCCTTCCCTGACTGACGGCCTCTGCCGGAGCCTGCCGTGACGGCCGACACCCCCTACCCCTCGATTCTTGCCTTCGACTTCGGCACCAAGCGCATCGGCGCTGCCGCCGGCCAGGCCGTCACCGGCACGGCCACGCCGCTGGTGCCGGTGCCGGCGCGGGACGGCATTCCGGACTGGCCGCGGCTGGAGGCGCTGGTGGCCGAGTGGCAGCCGGCGGCACTGGTGGTCGGCCTGCCGCTGAACATGGACGACAGCGAGTCCGAGCTCTCGCATCTGGCGCGCAAGTTCGGCCGTCGTCTCGCCGCGCGCTTCCGGCTCCCCGTCTTCATGTGCGACGAGCGCCTGTCCAGTCATGCTGCGCGCGGCCTGCTGGCCGAGGTGCAGGCGCGGCGGCGCGGCAAGCTGCCGGCGCTGGATTCCACGGCGGCCGTGCTGATTGCCGAAGCCTGGCTGGCGGCGCCGGTGGAGGGCCGGCCGTAAGCGGCATTCGCCAGCCCCCCGCAGTTGCGGGGGCGCCCGGTCGGGAAAATCCGGTCACCGGTCGGTG
>DAIRDY010000209.1:0-4353 GCA_036795935.1 Moraxellaceae bacterium
GTCCTGAGCCAGGACGACGACCCGACGCACTCGGCACGCCGGGGCTGTAGGGTTTCAGGGACGCCTTCGCTACAATCGCGCCCCTGCCCGGCTCCGCGCCCGTTCCCGTCCCGAGATGCACCGATGAAAGCCCAGCTCGACGCCCTTGTTCAGCACGCCCTGGCCGCGCTCCGCGCCGACGGCACCCTGCCCGCCGATTTCCAGCCGGCCGTGCAGCTCGAGCGCACCCGTGACCCGGCCCATGGCGACTGGGCCTGTAATGTCGCACTGGCCTCGGCCAAGGCCGCCGGCAGGAAGCCGCGCGAGATTGCCGAGCGCCTGGTGGCCGCGCTGCCGGCCAGTACCGTGGTCAGCAAGGTGGAGATTGCCGGGCCCGGCTTCATCAACTTCTTTCTTAACGCCGACAGCCGCTTCGCCGTCATCGGCGAGATCCTGCGCGACGTCAGCGCCTTCTCCTCGCCCGATGTCGGCCGCGGCGAGAAAATCCTGCTCGAATTCGTCTCGGCCAACCCGACCGGTCCCATGCATGTCGGCCACGGCCGCGGCGCCGCCTACGGCTCGGCGCTGGCCAACCTGCTGCGCGCCACCGGTCATGTCGTCGAGCGCGAGTACTACATCAACGACGCCGGCCGCCAGGCCGATGTGCTCGCGGTGTCCGTCTATGTGCGCTATCTCGAGGCTTGCGGCGAGACCGTGAGCGTGCCCTCGCGCGCCTATCCGGCGGACTATGTGAAGGACTGCGCGCGGGCGCTGCTGGAAAAGGAAGGCCGCGCCTTCTTCCGGCCCTATGCCGAGGTCACCGCCGGCCTGCCGGACGATCCGGACGGCGAAGGCGACGAGATCAAGGCCCGCAAGGAAGCCTATCTCGACGCCATCATCGCGCGCGTGCAGCAGCTGCTCGGCGCCGATTACCGTCGCGTCCAGGACTTCGGCCTCGACGCACAGCTGGCCAGCATCCGCCGCACGCTCACCGCCTTCGGCGTGGAGTTCGAGCACTGGTTTTCGGAGCGGTCGCTGGTCGACTCGGGCGCCATCCGCCGTGCGCTCGACACGCTCGCCGCACGTGGCCACACCTACGAACAAGATGGTGCGCTCTGGCTGCGCACCAGCGCCTTGGGCGACGAGAAAGACCGCGTGCTGGTGCGCGACAACGGCCTGCACACCTATTTCGCGGCCGATGTCGCCTATCACCTCGACAAGCTGGAGCGCGGCTACGACACGCTGATCGACGTCTGGGGCGCCGACCACCACGGCTACATTGCCCGCGTGCGTGCCGCCATCGAAGCGCTGACCGGACATGGTGACAAGTTCCATGTCGCGCTGATCCAGTTCGTCACGCTGTCTTCCGGCCGCATGGGCAAGCGCTCGGGCAATTTCGTCACGCTGGAGCAGCTCATCGAGGAAGCCGGTCGCGATGCCACGCGCTTCTTCTACCTCACACGTTCGCCCGAGCAGCATCTGGAGTTCGACATCGACCTCGCACGCTCGGAAAGTGCCGACAACCCGGTGTACTACCTCCAGTATGCCCATGCGCGCGTGGCCAGCATGTTCCGCGAGCTCGCCGAGCGCGGTCTCGGCCTTGATGCCGATGCCGGCCTCGCTGCGCTGGACGCACTGCCCGATGCACAGCGCGACGAACTGGTGAAGCGCCTCGCCGCCTGGCCGGAACAGGTGGCCGCCGCCGCGCGCCACCGTGCGCCCCACCAGCTGAGCTACGCCCTGCGCGACATCGCCCAGGACTTCAGCACCTGGTACAACGACAAGGCGAACAAGGTGCTGGTCGACGACGCCGCGCTGCGCAATGCCCGCCTCGTGCTGGCGCTGGCCGTGCAGAAGGTGATCGCCAACGGCCTCGCGCTGCTCGGCGTATCCGCCCCCGACAAGATGTAAGAACGCGAGCAACCGTCACCATGGCCCGTGCTGCCCGTCCTGCCGCAAAAAAGAAACCCGCTGGCGCCAGCCGCAACCGGACCCCGTCACGCCAGGGCCCGCCCGGCTGGCTGTGGCTCACCGCCGGCCTGATGATCGGGCTGTTTGCCGCCTTCCTCTGGTACCTGTGGGACCGCCGCGCGCCCGAGGTCATCGTCGCCGAACCGGAAATCCGCACCCCCGCCACGACGTCCGGCAAGCCTGCCCCGGCCAACGCACCGGCCTCGGCGGCCAACGGCCCCGGCGAGGAGCCGCGCTTCGACTTCTACACGCTGCTGCCCAACCAGGAAGTGCTGCCCAACAAGAAGACCGCCGACGCCGCCAGCGCCGCCGCCACCCGCGTCACGCCGGCCGAGGAGGGCGACCGCACCAGCTATGTGCTGCAGGCCGGCTCCTTCCGCAGTGAAAAGGAAGCCGACCGCCGCCGCGCCCAGGTACTCCTGCTCGGCCTGCCGGTGAAGACATTGAAGGTGACGGTGAAGCCCGGTGACGACTGGTTCCGTGTCGTGGTCGGCCCGTTCAAGGGCAAGGAGGCGGCCGAGGCCGCCCGCGCCAGCCTGCGTGCCAACGGCGTCGATGCCCTGACACTGAAGCAGTAATCACCCGCCGCAAAACGCTGTTCGGCAAGCGCTTTGCCGGGCAGGGTTGGCCGGGTCGCGAATCCGCCATGCCCGGGCGACTGATACGGCGTGTCGCGATGCCGGACATGCGCCGGCAAGGCGGACGAAAAAACCCGGGAGGGTGCATGTTCAGCCTGCGGGCAGGACGCCAGTCGGCGCAAGCCTGCAGCGGCTTCCTTGAATTCGCTGCCGGCGCCTCCATCTAGCGGGCAGACCCATCCTCCCCGAGGCCTTCCCGTGACCACCATAGTCTCCGTCCGCCGCGGCAATTCCGTCGCCGTCGGCGGTGATGGCCAGGTTTCCCTGGGCAACACCGTCATCAAGGGCAACGCACGCAAGGTGCGCCGCCTGTACAACGACCAGGTCATTGCCGGCTTTGCCGGCGGCACCGCCGACGCCTTCACGCTGTTCGACTACTTTGAGGGCAAGCTGCAGAAGCATTCCGGCCACCTGCTGCGCGCCGCCGTCGAAATGGCCAAGGACTGGCGGACCGACCGCACGCTGCGCCGCCTCGAAGCCATGCTCATCGTCGCCGACAAGACTGCCTCGCTCGTCATCACCGGCGCGGGCGACGTGCTGGAGCCGGAAAACGGCGTGCTCGCCATCGGCTCCGGCGGCAACTTTGCACAGGCCGCCGCCACCGCGCTGCTCGAGAACACGGAACTGGATGCGCGCACCATTGTGGCCAAGTCGCTGAAGATTGCCGGCGACATCTGCGTGTACACCAACCACAGCGCCGTGATCGAAAGCATCGATTTCTGAGGGTGCCGGCGGTCACACAAACGCCGCGTACCACCCCGTCCCTCTCTCCAACAGGAGAAAGACGTTTGATCCGCCCCGATGCACAGCACCGTGCACGGATGCCATGACCGAGACCTGACATGAGCCAGATGACCCCGCGCGAAATCGTGCACGAACTCGACCGCCACATCGTCGGCCAGGCCGCAGCCAAGCGCGCCGTCGCCCTTGCGCTGCGCAACCGCTGGCGGCGCATGCAGCTGCCCGAATCCCAGCGCAACGAGGTCACGCCCAAGAACATCCTGATGATCGGTCCCACCGGTGTCGGCAAGACCGAGATCGCGCGTCGTCTCGCCCGCCTCGCCAATGCACCCTTCATCAAGGTCGAGGCCACCAAGTTCACCGAAGTCGGCTATGTCGGCCGCGATGTCGAAACCATTGTCCGCGACCTCGCCGACATGGCGCTCAAGATGACGCGCGAGCAGGAAATGCAGAAGGTGGAGCACCGCGCCTACGAGGCCGCCGAGGAACGCATCCTCGATGCCCTGCTGCCACCGGCGCGCATCGGCGATGCCGGCACGCAGGACAGCAGCACGCGCCAGATCTTCCGCAAGAAGCTGCGCGAAAAGGAACTGGACGACCGCGAGATAGAGATCGAGCTGCCGCAAGCCGGCATGGGCGTGAACATCATGGCACCGCCCGGCATGGAAGAAATGACGCAGCAGTTGCAGGGGCTGTTCGCCAACCTGGGCCGGGACAGGAAGCAGAGCCAGCGCGTAAAGGTGGGCGAGGCGCTGAAGCGCCTGCAGGAAGAGGAAGCCGGCAAGCTGGTGAACGAGGACGAGATCAAGGCACGCGCGCTCACTGCCGTCGAGCAGAACGGCATTGTCTTCATCGACGAAATCGACAAGGTCTGTCGTCGCGACGGCGCGCATGGTGCCGATGTCTCGCGCGAAGGCGTGCAGCGCGACCTGCTGCCGCTTATCGAGGGCTGCACCGTCAGCACCAAGTACGGCATGGTGAAAACCGACCACATCCTGTTCATCGCCTCCGGCGCCTTCCACCT
>DAIRDY010000210.1:0-4319 GCA_036795935.1 Moraxellaceae bacterium
CTTGCCCTGCTGGCCGCCTGCGGCCAGAAAGGCCCGCTCTACCTGCCCAAGGCCGAGCCGGCGGCCACGCAAGCGCCGGCCCCGGCCCCTGCCACGCCGCAGGACGACCAAGAGAAGGAAGCTGCCGCTTCCCCCGCCGCCCAGCCCTGAGTTGCCCATGGACCATTTTGCCTATCGCGACGGCGTGCTCTGCGCCGAAGACCTGCCGCTCACCGCCCTTGCCGACCGTTTCGGCACGCCGGCCTATGTCTATTCCCGCGCCACGCTGGAGCGCCACTACCGCGCCTTCGACGAGGCCTTTGCCGGCATTCCGCACCAGGTCTGCTATGCGGTGAAGGCCAACTCCAACATCGCCGTGCTGAATGTGCTGGCCCGTCTTGGCGCCGGCTTCGACATCGTCTCCGGCGGCGAACTGGAGCGCGTGATCGCCGCCGGCGGTGATCCGGCCAAAATCGTGTTTTCCGGCCTCGGCAAGCAGGAGCCGGAAATCGCGCGCGCGCTCACGCTCGGCATTGCCTGCTTCAACGTCGAGTCGGAAGCGGAGCTGGATCGCATCAACGCCGTGGCGCAGCGCCTCGGCAAGACCGCGCCGGTGTCGCTGCGCGTGAACCCGGACGTGGATGCGCAGACGCATCCCTACATCTCCACCGGGCTCAAGGAAAACAAGTTCGGCATCGACATCAATGCCGCAGTGGATGTGTACCTGCGCGCGGCGCGCCTGCCCGGCCTGCGCATTGTCGGCATCGACTGCCACATCGGTTCGCAGCTGACCACGGTGGCGCCTTTTGTCGATGCCTTGAAGCGCGTGCTGGCCATGATCGACACGCTGGCCGCGCACGGCATCGTCATCGAGCACCTGGACATCGGTGGCGGCCTCGGCGTGCGCTACCGCGAGGAAACGCCGCCGGCGCCGGCCGACTATGCGGCGGCGCTGCTGCCGCTGCTGGCCGGCCGCCGCCTCACCGTGTTCATGGAGCCGGGCCGCGCCATTGCCGCCAATGCCGGTGTGCTGCTGACCCGCGTCGAGTTCCTGAAGCCGACTGCGCACAAGCACTTCGCCATCATCGACGCCGCCATGAACGACCTGATCCGGCCCTCGCTCTACGGCGCCTGGATGGACATCGTGCCGGTGGCGCCGCGCGGCGAGGACACGCCGGAACAGGTGTGGGACGTGGTCGGCCCGGTCTGCGAGACCGGCGACTTCCTGGGCAAGGAGCGCGCGCTGCGCCTCGAGGCGGGCGACCTGCTGGCGGTGAAGTCGGCCGGCGCCTACGGCTTCGTGATGAGCTCCAACTACAACACCCGCGGCCGCGCCGCCGAGGTGATGGTGGACGGCGATGCCGCCTATCTCGTGCGCCGTCGCGAGACCGTGCCCGAGCTGCTCGCGCTGGAAACCCTGCTGCCCTGAGCCCCGCCGCGGCCGTACCCCGGCAGGAGCGGCTTTGCCCTGGCGGCATCCCTGCGGGCAGCCACGAGGCCGGTCGCAAGAGCCGCTGCCGCCAAGCTGCAGCAGCGGCTTTAGCCGCGATAGGACGGCCGCCATGCCCACGGCGCCAAACTGGCGCACATCACACCGTCGTCCCCGCGCAGGCGGGGACCCAGCGACTCACCGCATCCGCCCGCGACGGCACTGGGCCCCCGCCTGCGCGGGGGCGACGAAGGATGGGCTGTGTGCGTACCCCTAGGACGCCACCTGCAAGGCACATGCGCGCCCGCCGCGGCTTGAACCGGCCCCCGTCCGGCCCCCAGAATAGCCGGCAAGTGCGGGGCCCCTGTCCCCGCTGACCGCTTCAGGAGACCGCAATGCGTCTGGAATTCACCAAGATGCACGGCCTCGGCAACGACTTCATGGTGATCGACCTCGTCAGCCAGCGCTTGCGGCTGGACGCGGCGCAGATCCGCCAGCTCGCCGACCGCCATTTCGGCGTGGGCTTCGACCAGCTGCTCGTGGTCGAGCCGCCGGGCCAGCCCGATGTCGATTTCCGCTACCGCATCTTCAATGCCGACGGCTCGGAAGTGTCGCAGTGCGGCAACGGCGCGCGCTGCTTTGCCCGCTTCGTGCGGGAGCGCCGGCTCACGCGCAAGAACCGCCTCGTGGTCGAAACCGCCAGCGGGGTCATCGAGCTCACGGTCGACGACGACCACAATGTCACCGTCAACATGGGCCGCCCGCGCTTTGCGCCGGCCGAGATTCCGTTCACCGCCGATGCCGAGGCGCTGACCTACGGCCTCGAGGTCGACGGCACGCCCGTCACCTTCGCCACCGTCAACATGGGCAACCCGCACGCCGTGCTGCGCGTCGACAATGTTGACACCGCGCCGGTGGCACGGCTCGGTCCGCTCTTGGAAACCCATCCGCGCTTTCCCGAGCGCGTGAACGTCGGCTTCATGCAGGTGCAGGATGCGCAGCACATCCGCCTGCGCGTGTTCGAGCGCGGCAGCGGCGAAACCCTGGCCTGCGGCACCGGCGCCTGTGCGGCGGCCGTGGCCGGCATCCGCCAGGGCTGGCTGCAGAGCCCGGTGCAGGTGAGCCTGCCCGGCGGCGCGCTGGAGATTCACTGGGACGGCGGCGAGTCGCCGGTGATCATGATCGGGCCGACGGCGCGCGTGTTCGACGGCGTGCTGCGCCTGCCCGACAGCGCCGCCGGTGACGGCGAGAGGGACAACCTGCCGCGCGAGGCGCGTGCCCGCGGCGATGGCCGGCAGGGGCGCGGCGAGCGCCGCGGCCGTGGACGACAGAACAAGAAGAAGGATGCACGATGAGCGACATGCCCGATGCCTCGCAGGTGGCCGACTACCTGCGCGCCCACCCCGATTTCTTTGAAGGCCGCGAAAGCCTGCTCGCCGACCTCACGGTGCCGCATGAAACCGGCAAGGCCGTGTCGCTGGTCGAGCGCCAGGTGAGCGTGCTGCGCGAACGCAATGTCGAGCTGCACGAGCGCCTGCAGCACCTGCTCGGCGTTGCGCGCGAGAACGACATGCTGTTCGAGAAAATGCGCGGCCTGATTCTCGCGCTGCTGGAAACGCAGGGCATTGCCGCGCTGGCCGCCGCACTGGAGCGCGAGCTGCGCGCCCGCTTCGGCTCGGAAATGGTCAGCCTGCTGCTGTTCGATGTGGCCGGCCCCACCGGCGCGGCACAGGCCGTGTCGCTGGCCGAGGCCCAGGCGCAGGTGCCGGGGCTGGTGAAGGGCGGTCGCGCCATTGCCGGCCAGCTGCGCCGCGAAGAGCTGCTGTTCCTGTTCGGCCACGAAGGCGAGGCCGTGAAGTCCTGCGCCGTGGTGCCGGTGCAGCTCGGGCGCCCGCTCGGCCTGCTCGCCATCGGCTCGGCCGACGCCGGCCACTTCAAGAGCTCGATGGACACGCTGTTCATTTCCTTCATCGGCGAAGTGCTGGCACGCGTGCTGGCCCCGCAGGCCGGCGCCGACGGCGCCCGCGCCACGGCCTGAGCCCGCCATGACGCTGGACGCGCGGCTGGAACAGTTCCTCGCGGAACAGTCCAGCCAGCGCGGCCTCTCGCCGCACACCATCGCCGCCTACCGGCGCGACCTGCAAAAGGTCGCGCAGTTCCTCGGCGACAACGGCCTGCGCGAATGGCGCAGCCTCGATCAGTTCCTGCTGGAAGAATTGCTGGCGCGCTGCCACGAGCAGGCGCTGGATATCCGCAGCCAGCAGCGCCTGCTATCGTCGCTGCGCGGTTTCTACGACTGGCTGGCGCGGCGCGGCGACGCCGCTTTCAATCCCGCGCGCGGCATCCGCCTGAAAACCCACAAGCGCGAACTGCCGCGCGTGCTCGATGCCGACCTCGTGCAGCAGTTGCTGGATGCGCCCGCGCCCGACGACGAACCCGAAGCCTCGCTGTGGCGCCGCGACCGCGCCATGATGGAGCTGTTCTACTCCTCCGGCCTGCGCCTGTCCGAACTCGCCTTCTCCACGCTGGCGCAGCTTGAACTGCGCGAAGGCCACATCACCGTCACCGGCAAAGGCAACAAGACCCGTCGCCTGCCGGTGGGGCGCAAGGCGCGTGCCGCGCTCGCCGACTGGCTGCCGCTGCGCGCGCAATGGGCCAATGAAAAAAGCGGCGACTTCCTGTTCCTCACGCCAAAAGGCGCCCGCTTCACCGAGCGCGCCATCCAGTTGCGCCTGGCGCACCAGGCACGCCGCGCCGGCCTGCCGCAGCATGTGCACCCGCACATGCTGCGGCATTCCTTTGCCTCACACCTGCTGGAGTCGTCACAGGACCTGCGTGCCGTGCAGGAGCTGCTCGGCCATGCCGACATCAGCACCACGCAGATTTACACCCATCTCGATTTCCAGCACCT
>DAIRDY010000211.1:0-2503 GCA_036795935.1 Moraxellaceae bacterium
CGGCATCGCACTCACGGCCATCGATGTCGATGCCAGGCGCTGCGCCCGCATCGACGAGAACCTCGGCCGCCTGCGGCTGGACGCCACGGTGCTGGCGGCCGACGCCGCCGCGCCGGCGCGCTGGTGGGACGGCCGGCCCTTCGAGCGCATCCTGCTCGACGCGCCCTGTACCGCCACCGGCGTCATCCGCCGCCACCCCGACATCAAGCTGCTGCGCCGCCCCGACGACGTGGCGCAGACCGTGGCCGCGCAGCGCGCGCTGCTGGACGCGCTGTGGCCGCTGCTCGCGCCCGGCGGCCGCCTGCTCTATGCCACCTGTTCGCTGCTGAAGGCGGAAAACGAGACCCAGGTGGCCGACTTCCTCGCCCGCACGCCCGATGCCCGCGCGCTGCCGCCGGCCATCACGGCCGGCCTGGCACGCCCGCAGGGCCGCCAGCTGTTCCCGCAGCCCGGCGGCCACGACGGCTTCTACTACGCCTGCCTCGTCAGGGACTGACGCCGGCCGGCAACTCCCGCCGCCCCCGCGCATCCGGACTGCGGCGCGACGCGAAAGTGACCAATCGGTCGAATCCGAGTAGCGTACTGACCGCCGCAGACCGGCGCGGCGCGTGCCGGTCATAGCCTGGGCACGGCACCGGCTTATGCTGACCGTCGTCACTGCCCTGGCCGGAAATGCCAATCCGGCCCTGCCGCCCCGGCCATCGCCATGCCGGGTGAAGCCGGCCAGAATCCCCGGTCGGCCGCCATCACAAAAAGAAGAATTACCGGAGTCCGGTCATGAAACGCCTGCTGCTCGCTGCCACCAGCCTTGCCCTGCTTGCCGGCAGCGCCCTTGCCAACACGCCGTCGAAGTCAGGCCCGGCGCCACTGCCCAAGCCGGTGAACCTGCGCTTCTGCCTGTTCGACCCGGTCGGCGCCAACGGCCAGGTCGCCAGCATGGCGCGCGACCTCGCGCTCGAGGCCCGCAAGTGGAACCTCATCGTCGACCTCAAGATCTACCAGGACGAGCGCGTGGCGGCCGAGGACTTCAAGGCCGGCCAGTGCGAGGGCGTGGCCATCACCACGCTGCGCGCGCGCCAGTTCAACCGCATCGTCGGCAGCATCGACGCGCCGGGCAACATCCGCAGCTACGAGGAAATGAAAACGCTGATCCGCGCGCTGGCGCATCCGGCCTTCATGCCGATGTCGGTGACCGGCCGCTATCAGGTGGTGGGCGTGGTGCCGGTGGGGGCGCTCTACGTGATGGTCAACGATCGCAAGATCGACTCCATCGAAAAAGCCGCCGGCAAGCGCGTGGCCGTGCTCGACTGGGATCCGTCACAGGCGAAGATGATCTCCGCCATCGGCGCCCACCCGGTCCTCTCTGATATCACCAGCTATGGCCCGAAATTCAACAACGGCCAGGCCGACATCATTGCGGCTCCCGCCATGGCCTTCCTGCCACTGGAATTGCATCGCGGCATCGGCAGCAAGGGCGGCGTGTTCCGCTTCCCGCTGCTCTTCGCCACCGGCTCCATCCTCGTGCGCCGCGACTTGCTGCTGCCGAAGATTCCCGACCTCGACGAGCGCCTGCTGCAGGTGCGCAGCTATGGAATGGGCTTCATCGACAGTTTCATCACGACCATCCGCGCTTCCGAGAAGGACATACCGGAGCGCCTGTGGATCGACCTGGCCGACGCCGACAAACAGAAATACTGGCGCATGCTGCGCGAAGCCCGCCTGAAGCTGACGCAGGACGGCATTTACGATCCGTCCATGATGAACCTGATGAAAAAGGTGCGCTGCCGCCACGAGCCGTCCAACGAGGAGTGCAGCCTCTTTGACGAATAAGAAGATCCTGCGGCCTGTACTGCTGGTGCTGGGCTGCCTGCTCGGCAGCATGGCGGCTGCCGCCGAACAATGGTCGCTGGCGCGCAACAGCAATGGCGTCAAGGTGTGGACACGCCCGGTGCCCGGCTATCCGCTGCGCGAGTTTCGCGCCAGCACCGTTGTCGAGAGCACGCTGGGGGGCCTGGTCAACCTGATCCTGGACACCGAGCGCGCGCCACAGTGGATTTACCGCACCGAACGCATCGACGTTCTGCAGCGCGATGATCGGGATGGCATCTTCCTGATCCACGTGATCACGGATTTCCCCTGGCCGCTGACCGACCGTGATGCGGTGGTGGCCGGCCGCATTTTCCAGGAAGCCGACGGCACCGTGCGCGTCATCAGCCAGTCGCTGCTGGACGGGCAGCATCCGCTCGACCCGGCCTATCTGCGCATGGTGGATTTTTTCGGCGACTGGTCGTTCCGGCCGGTGGGCGGCGGCAAGGTGGAAGTGATGATGACCGGTCGCGCCAATCCGGGCGGCGCGATTCCGCATTCGGTGATCAACCTGATCATCCACGAAACCCCCTATCAGACCCTGCGCGGCCTGCAGCGCATGATCGGCGATGCGCGCTACCAGTCCGCACGCTTCGACATGATCCGCGAGCCGGGACAAAACAAGACCACTGAGCGC
>DAIRDY010000211.1:2603-4315 GCA_036795935.1 Moraxellaceae bacterium
CTGCAGGTGCAGGACCGCGCCAGCGGCCTGCCGCTGCTGAGTGCCGCCGAAGCGCATGCGGCGCTCGACATCGGGCGCCTGCTGCGCCTTTCCCCCGCGTTCCGCGAACTGCGCCTGCAAGGCGCGACCCTGCACTGGCAGACCACCGACAACGGCAGCAACTGGCAGGCGCTGCTCGCGCACTGGCGTACGCGGCCGGCCAGTGCCATGGCGCTACGCCTTGATGGCAGCGAGCTGCACTGGCAGCGCGCCGACACGACACAGCTCGTGGACATTCCGGCACTGACGCTGGCGGCGCCGGCGGCTGACGGCAGTCGTGCGCTCGCCGGCCAGCTGCGCATCAGCCATCAGCAGGACGGCGACAACCTGCTGCTGGAGCAGCAGCTCAGCGCCCGCGTCAGCATCGGCGATGCTGGCCTGCAGCTGCATGCACTTGTCCTCAGCGGCGAACTGGCCGGCACGCTGTTCCCCGGCGTGCTTGCTTTCCAGCTGCGCAGCGATGCCACGCTGCGCGACGGCGTGCTCGCACTGCCGGCCTGGCAGGCCAGCGGCGACTATCGCCGCCTCGGCATGGAAGGTGCGCAGCCCTGGGCTGGCAACGGTGCCCTGCAGCTCTCGGCCGACGGCCTCGAGCTGACCAAGGCGCGCATTTTTACCGGCAGCGAAACAGCTCCCGATTTTGCGGCCAGCGGCGACTTCGCACTGCAACCCGCCGCCGAAGGCCTGCGGCTCGAATGGCAACAGGGCCGGCTAGAGGCGGGCGCACTCGTGTTCGACACGCTCGTGTTGCAGGCTGCGCTGGCAAACGGCCGCCTGATCGCCGAAAACCTGCGCGCCACGCAGGGCGAGGGCACGCTGGCGCTGCCCTTTGTGCTGGACCGCGACGGTGGCGAACCGCAGCTCCGCCTGCTGCCGGACTTCCGCGGCCTTCCGCTCGCCCCCTGGCTGGCACTGCTCGGCAATGGCGACGGGGCCGCAGGCAGGCTGGACCTGAAAGGTGAGCTGCAGCTCAAGGGCTTTTCACGCGCCGCCTGGCAGCAGTCGGCACACGGCCGACTGACGCTAACCCTGCACGACGCCGCATTGCCGGCCGCCGACCTCAACGGCCTTCTTGCCGAACGCCTGCAGGCGCAGCAGGCCTTCCTGCCGCCACTGGCCACACTGGCGCCGTCTGCGGTGGACCTGAAACGCCTGCAGCTGCACAACGTGCTGGCCGAAGGCCGCATCGATTCGCTGGTTGAGGCCGACACCGGGCATGCGCGCCTTGAAGCCGAAGGGCGCTACGACAGCACTGCACGCGTGCTGGCCTATCGCGGCGTGCTGACGCTGCTGCCGGTACTGTTCAGCGAGCCTGCCCGGCCGCTGGAACTGCCGCTGACCTGCGGCAGCGACCTTGCGGCCACCGGCCTGGAATTTCTCGAAGCCCTGTCCGCGGATTGCCGCATCGAAGAGAGCGCACGGCGCGAACTCATGGCGCAGGCATTGCGAGCGCGCTTCCTGTCGCCCTGAGCACGACACCACCAATAACAACAAGGCCGCCGCCCGCCACGCGTACGGCCACGCAACGAGGGTCCTGTCATGATGTCGCTTCCTTACCGCCGCCTGCTCGCTGCCGGCGCGCTCTGCCTGTTGCCACTGGCGGCATCGGTCTCCGCGAACACACCGCTGCGTGCACCGGCATCAGCATCTGCAACCACGGTCGCGCCCGTAAA
>DAIRDY010000212.1:0-4308 GCA_036795935.1 Moraxellaceae bacterium
GGAGCGGCGCCCGCTGTTCCTGCGTGCGCTGCTCGATGCTGCGGTGGAGGAGGCCATGCCGCTGGCGCGCCAGGCCGGTGCCGACCTGCATGCCATCATCGACCCGCAACTGCCGCCGGTGGTGCAGGCCGACGGCGGCCGCCTGCGCCAGGTGCTGGGCAACCTGCTGACCAATGCCTGCCGGCACAGCCATGCCAGCCGCATCAGCCTCGAGGTGCGCCTGCTGCCGGGGCAGCCCGGGCACGAGGACGAGGTGCAGTTGTGGCTGGCGGTGCGCGACAACGGCATCGGCATTCCCGAGGTCGCGCGCGAGCGCATCTTCAGTCCCTTCGAGCAGGTGGCAGCCACGGCCACCAGTGCCGGCGTCGGTCTCGGCGTGCCGATTGCCGCGCAGCTGGTGGCACTGATGGGCGGCGATCTGGTCTGCGAATGCCCGGCCGCCGGCGGCTGCCTGTTCCATTTCCGCATCGGCCTGCCGCTCGCGGCCGAGGCCGAGATTGCGCCCTTGCGCGGTCCGCTCGGTGCGGCGCGCTATGCCGGGCCGGTGCGTCGCCTGCTGGTGGTCGACGACGTCGCGGAAAACCGGGCCCTGCTGGCCGACGCACTGGCCAGCCTCGGCTTCGACCTCGCCCTTGCCGCCGACGGCGAGGAGGCACTGGTGCGGCTGGCGCAGGAAAACTTCGACGCCGTCATCATCGACCAGTTCATGCCCGGGCTGTCCGGCTGGCAGGTGCTGCGCCGGGCGCGCGAGCGCGGGCACGAGCAGCCCTTCGTGCTGCTGTCGGCGACGCGGCCGATGCCGCCGGCCGACTGGCCGCCGGGCCTGCGTTTTGCCGCCACGCTGATGAAGCCGCTCGCCCCGGAGCGGCTGGTGCAGGTGCTGGGCGAGGTGCTGGCGCTGGACTGGCAGCGGCCGCCGACGGCACCGGCGGCGGCCGCGCGCGAGTGGGATGCCGAGGCCGCGGCGCGCACGCTGCCGGCGGTGCCGGCCCGCGCCCTTGCCGGTCAGCCCTCGGCGGCGGCCCTGGCCCGCCTGCGCGCGGCGCTCGAGCTCGGCCAGCTCACCGAGATCGAGGAGTGGGTGGTGGAGGTCAGGGACAGCCAGCCCGAGGCTGCCGGCTTTGCCGAGGCGGTTGCCGAGGCGGCCGGCCGCCTCGATTTCCCGGCCATCCGCCGCCTGCTTGAACGGGGCGCGCCCGGGGGCTGACAAAACGCGTCAGTTGCGGCGCCTCCGCGTCAGTTACTGACCCTGAACTTCCTTTCCAGTCAATATGTTGCGAAAACTTCCCGGAATGTCCCTGAACTTGCGCGGCGAATAGTCGCGCAAGCAGAAATCGCCGTCGCCCGCGCAGAAGAATCCCGCCCCCGAACCACGAACACTTCGCAGTGAAAGTGTGCGCTGCTTCTCAAAAGAAGGGGCAGGGGCCGGTTGCCCCGCACGCCTCCTGTCACCAGAGCCCGGGGTCATCATGAAACTCTCCCTTCCCTTAGCCAGGATGGCGCTTTGCCTGGGTGCCGTGCTGGCGCCCGTGGCCCATGGCGCCGGCACGGCTGCCGGCACCAGCATCAGCAACACCGCCAGCGTCAGCTACGAGGAGCCGGGCGGTACGCCGGTGACGCTGAACTCCAATACCGAGCAGCTGACCGTGGACGAGGTGCTGGACCTCACCGTGGTCGCCAATACCGCCGGCAACCTGGCCGTGGGCACCCCGGACAGCGACCGCGTGCTGTCCTTCACTGTCACCAATACCGGCAATGGCCCGGAAACGCTGGTGCTGTCGGTGAATGCCGCGGTGGCGGGCGACCAGTTCGATCCGGCTAATGTGCGCATCTACCTCGATGACGGCGACGGCCTGTTCGATCCCCTGGTCGACACGCTGCACGTGGCCGGCGTCAACGACCCGCTGCTGGCCGCCGATGCCGGCCTCGTGGTGTTCGTGGTCAGCGACATTCCCGCAGCCCTCGCCGACGGCAACATCGGCCGCCTGCGCCTGCGTGCCGAGGCACTGACGGCCCAGGCCACGCCGGGTACCGACGCGCCGGGCACGGTGTTTGCCGGCCAGGGTGCCGGCGGCAGCGATGCCGTGGTGGGCGCCAATTCCGCCGAAGCCTTCATCGAGAGCGGCTATGTCGTGACCCGTGTCGCCGCCACCTTCACCAAGTCGCAGCTGGTCAGCGACCCCTTCAGCGGCAGCAACCCGGTGCCGGGCGCCACCATCACCTACACGCTGGTGCTGGATGTCACCGGTACCGGCAGCCTCGCCAACGTGAAGATCGTCGACGCCATTCCCGCCAGCACCAGCTATGTGCCGGGCTCGCTGACGCTGAACGGCAATCCGCTCACCGATGTCGCCGATGCCGACGAAGGCGTGTTTGCCGCCGGCCAGGTCGAGGTCGTGCCCACGGCCGGCACCGTGGCCGCGCCCGCCACCCATACCGTGACCTTCCAGGTCGTCATCGACTGAACCGGAGCACTGCCATGACCGCATCCCTGCTGCGTCCCCTGCTGGCCCTGCTGCTGGTGTTCCCGCTGCTGGCCGAAGCCGCGCTCGAGCTCAGCACCGAGGCCTTCCACGAGGTCGAGGTCACCGACAAGGCCGGCAAGAAGTCGCTGCGCCGCGAGCCGCTGAAAAAGGCGCTGCCCGGCCAGGAAGTCATCTACGTCATCACCTACCGCAACACCGGCAAGGCGCCGGCGGCGCGCGTCGTGGTCAGCAACCCGCTGCCGGCGGAGCTGGTGTTCCTGCCGGGCTCCACCGAAGACGCCGGGGCGCGCTTCGAACTCTCGGTCGACGGCGGCGCGCAGTGGGGCGAACTCGCCCGGCTGCAGGTCACCGGCGAGGACGGCCAGCCGCGGCCGGCCCGGGCCGAGGATGTCACCCACCTGCGCTGGACGCTGCAGGCCCCGGTCAAGGCCGGTGCCAGCGGCCGTGTCAGTTACCGCGCCCGCCTGAAATAGCGCGGGCCGTTGACGCCGGGGCGGGAGGCCCCGGCGTGCTGCAGCAGGATGCCTGCCAGACCGGCCGCTTCCGCGGCCACCTGCGTTTCCGGCAACAACCGGGAACAGGGCAAGTGCGGTCCCGCGCCCTGTCTCCCGGCAATGAATGGCAGTGGGCCGCCAGTGTTTTTACGTAGTTTCCAACCGCATTCCGGAGTCCCGACATGAAATCCGTTTCCCTGCGTCTTGGCCTCGCGCTGTCGGCCGCCACGCTGCTGGCGGCCACCCAGGCCCAGGCGGCCGGCACCGCGGCCGGCGCCGATGTCAGCAACACCGCGACCGTGGATTACGAGGTGGGCGGCGTCGCCCAGCCCCAGGAATCCTCGAACACCACCACCTTCAAGGTTGACCGCCGCATCAACCTGACCGTGGCCGAAGTCGGTGGCGCCGCCACCATGGTCGTGCCCGGTGCCACCGCACGCGCGCTCACCTTCACCGTCACCAACAACGCCAACTCGCCGCTGGACTTCCGGCTTGATGCCATTCCGCAGGCCGGCGGCGCGGCCCCGTTTGGCGGCACCGACAACTTCGATGCCAGCGGCCTGCAGTTCTATGTCGAAGAGGGCACCACGCCCGGCTTCCAGGCCGGTGAAGACACGCTGGTGACCTTCCTCGACGAAGTGGCCCCGGATGCGACGGTGACGGTCTATGTCGTCGGTGACATTCCCGGCACCCAGGTCAACGGCGATGTTGCCGCCGTCACGCTGGTGGCGATTGCCGCGCAGAGCGTCGCTGTCGACGGCAGCTATGTGGCCACCCCGGGCACGCTCGCGCTCGATGCCACCCAGGCCACGCAGGGCCAGGCCGACGATCCCGACTTCATCGACACCGTGTTCGGCGATGCCGCCGGTGCCGCACCGGATGTGGCCGGCAACGGCCAGCACGCGGCGCGCGACCAGTTCAACGTGGTCACCGCGACGCTGGCGGTCAGCAAGTCCTCGACCGTGGTCACCGACCCGTTCAACTGCAGCATCGCCGGTGATGCCAGCTCCTGCGCCAATCCGCCCAAGGCCATTCCCGGTGCCGTCATCGAGTACTGCCTTGACGTCAACAACACCGGTGCCGCCACCGCCGGCAGCATCGTGCTGACCGACGCCATTCCGGCCAACACCAGCTTTGTTGCCGGCAGCATCCGCTCCGCGGCCACCGCCACCGGCATGACCCCGGCCAGCGGCTGCGATGTCGGCAGCGGCACCAGCGAGGACGACGACAACGCCGGCGCCGACGAGGCCGATCCGGATGGTGGCGACCACAACCAGAGCACGGCCGGTGCCGTCACCGTGCGCAGCCCGTCGATCAACAGCGGCAGC
>DAIRDY010000213.1:0-4229 GCA_036795935.1 Moraxellaceae bacterium
AAGCCGGCCGCGGGGTTCAGCAGCGGATAAATCCACAGATAACCCACCAGCCCGTAGATGACGCCGGAGAGCCCGCCGAAACGGCTGCCGTACTCCAGGCCCTGCGCGGCATTGCTGACCAGTGCAATCACCAGCGTCACGGCGACGAGGCGCGCACCGGACTGGCCGCGCTCGACAATGCCGCCGAGCTCCCACCACCAGAGCAGGTTGAACGCGATGTGCAGCGCGCTGAAATGCAGCAGCGCCGGCGTCAAGAGCCGCCACCACTCATGACCCACCGCATCAACGCTCAGTGCCGGCGGATAGCGCAGCGCACCGAACACGGCGTCCGGCACCAGCCAGAGGCCGGCGTAGATCAGCAGGCAGAGCAGCGCCACGCTCTTTGTCACCGGACCGCCGCGCGCGAGGAAACCGCCGACACCGCTGCCGGGGCCTGCACCATAGACCGGTGCCGCCTGCGCACGGCCGCTCTGCCACGAGGCCTGCCAGTAGCGCGGCTCCTGCGGACGGTTGATGAAGTCCTCCACCTCCTGCCGCGCCTGCGCGTAGTCGGCGGCATTGGTCAGCACAATGGCATGGCCATCCGTGCGGGCCTCGAGCGCATTCTCGATGCCGATGCTGCGCAGGTAGTCGCTGAACGCCAGCGCCATGCGTTTTTCGGGAAAGATCACCAGTTCCATCACGACTCCGTCACCAGCAGCGCGTCCAGGCGCGCGCGGCGTTCACGATAAGACAGGCGGGCCAGCTCGCGGCAGGCCCGGTAAAAGGTCGGCAGGTCGTCGGCGCCCTGCGCCAGCAGCCGGCGCAACGCCGGCACCAGCTCGTAATAGCTGCCCACGGCATTCAGGCGGGCATTGTTGAGTTCGGCAAACCAGGCGTCATAGCCGCTGTAGCCGCCCCATGCCCGCTTCTGTTCGGCATGGGCCGCGCGCAGGGCCGCATAGACTTCATTGCGGGCCGCGCGACGCTCGTCGTCGTTGGCCGCCGCCTTGAAGCGGTCCTGCAACTGCTGGCGATACGTCATCACCAGCGTCACGAAATCGGCCCGCCGCGCCCGCGCCGTGCGCCATGACGCGAGATCCAGCCCGTGGCTCGCCTCGTAACGCGCCAGTCCGGCCTCGGCGACCACCACGGCAAAACTTTCGTTGAACACGGTGTCGCCGGGCACAAAAAGCTTCTGGTGCGCAAGCTCGTGGAAGATCAGTTCGGCCAGTTCCGGCTCCGGCCAGTGCAGGAAGCTGGAGAGCACCGGATCGCTGAACCAGCCCAGCGTGGAATAGGCGGGAATGCCGCTGACATAGACATCGTCGCCGGCCGCCGCCCGCCGCGCCGCCTCTTTTTGTGCGCCGGCCTCGCGGAAATACCCTCGATAGGCCAGGCAGCCCACGAAGGGATAGCACCAGCGATGCGCACGCAGCGACAAGGGCGGCGTCGCCATCACCGACCACACGGGGTAGTCGCGGCCGAGCGCAACATAGCGGTCGTACTGGCCGCGCACCGGCAGCGCGAGCTCACGATCCGCAAAGGCGCGGATGCGCTGTACGCTCACCAGCCGCGCGCGCAGCACCGGGTCGGTGTGTTCCGCCGCCAGCAGCGCGCTGATGTCCTGGCGCTTGGCCATCAGCGCAAACTGGCCCCGTGCGGCCTGGCCGTAATAGGCCAGCCCCTGGCAACCGGCCAGCGACAGGCATGAGAGCAACAGGAGAAAGCGGCGCAGGATCATGCGCCGATGGTAGTCAGCCGGCGCACAAATCCCAAACGCATGTGCCATGGCCAGCGCCGGGATGAGCTGCTATTCCGGAGGCATGCCCGTCACCGGAGCCTGTCCATGAAGATCCTGCTGCCCCTGCTGGCACTGCTGCTCGCCGGCTGCGGCCCGCGCCTGATGGTGGAGCGCGCGCCGGGCGCCGCCCTGCCCGGCGCGGCAACCTATGCCTGGTCCGTCGCAGGCGACCGCATTCCCGGCGAGGAGCACCCGCGCGTGGCCAACGACATCGTCGCCGACCTGCTGCGCCAGGCCATCGACACCGGCCTTGCGCGCCGTGGCTGGCAAGCGGCCGAAAACGCTGCCTGGCATGTGCATTACCACGCCGGCATCGAGAAACGCACCGAGCAGGTCACCGAGCCGGCGCGTCCGCGCCTGCCGCGCCTGGTCTGCACCGCACGCCACTACTGCTACGAAACCTGGGACTGGGGCTACTGGGGACCGCCGGAGCTGAGCACGCGCACCATCACCTATCACGAGGGCACGCTGGTCATCGACATCCACGATGCGGCCAGCGGCAAGCTGGTCTGGCGCGGCACGCTGAGCAACGAGATCGACCTGCGTGCCGCCATCGACCCGGCGAAACTGCAGAAGGCGGTGGACAGGCTGCTGTTGCAGCTGCCGGCCGGCATGCCGGCGCCCTGAGGCTGTCTCCACACTATCAGCCACTCGCTTTGCCAGCGTCTGCCACCGGAGGCCCGTAATGACACGCACCGTCGACCCCGTCGCCAACCAGCTGCCCGCCCTTCTGGCGGCGCTGCCGGCCGACACCCCGCTCGTGATGCTGAACCTGCTGCGTTTTCGCGCACAGGCGGCCTACCGCGACCCGCAGTGGCAGGGCAGCGGGCGCGATGCCTATGCCCGCTATGCGGCGATTGCCATGCGCAAGGTGCAGGAGGTGGGCGGCGAGTTGCGCTACCGCGGTGCCGTGAAGGGGCTGCTGATTGCGCCGGAAGCCGAAGCCTGGGACGAGGTGCTGCTGGTGCGCTATCCCTCGGTGGCCGCCTTCACCGCCATGCTGGCCATGCCGGATTACCGCGAGGCCACCCGTCATCGCACAGCCGCCCTCGACGAGGCACGGCTGATCGCGACGGTGGCGCTGGACTGACGCGCACGCCACGCAAAAAAAATCCCGCGGGCCGGCAACCGACGGACCGCGGGAACACCATCGTCCCCTGAGGAGAGTCGTGGCGCGAGGCCGACAGGCGTGACCGAAACCACCTGCCGGAGTACGGCAGCCCGTGGTCATGCCGACCACGGGCCGGTGAGGCTTACATCTTGTAGGCGAACTGCAGCCAGACCTTGGTGGTGTCGTTGAGGAAGCCCGGCACCGAACCGTCGGCGTTGAAGCTGGCCACCTTGAGCAGCGCATTCACCTTGGAGGTGAGCGGGCGTGCCACCGAGAAGTCCACTTCCTGGCCGAAGTCCTGGCTGGCGGTTTCCGACTGGAAGTCGTGCGCCGCCAGGGCGACGGTGTAATCACCGAACTTGGCACTCAGCTTCACGTTGGTATCCACCAGGCCGTTGGCCGGCGTGGCCAGGAAGCGGTCGGCCCAGCCGTGAAAGGCATGGGCGGTGGCCAGCGGGGTCTTGAAGCCGGGCTCCAGCGTTTCCTGCTGCACTTTCACTGTCACCGGGCCGAACTTGTAGCCCAGCTGGATGTCGGTATAGCTGGCATCGGGCGTGGTGCCGTCCTTGTAGTCCTGCTGGTCGGCATAGGACAGCTCGTAGAGGAAGCTGCCAATCACACCGTCCACGCGCAGGCCCATGTGCTCCCAGGACGCCGCCGGTGCACTCTTTTCATCCACCGCATAATAGAACGCGCCGACCTTGGCCTGCGGGAAGGCGCTGTACTTCACGTTCAGCATCGGCGCATCGACCACGCGGGTCACGCCGACGATGTTGTGCACGCGCGTGAGATAAGCCGCATTCAATGACAGGTCCTTCACCAGCTTGCTGTTGCTGTAGCTCACCGCATCGAAGACCTGGTCGTTCTGGCGCCAGCCGACATCACCGACAAAGCGGGCGTTGTCGTAGATGATTTTCTGGCGACCAAGCTTCACGCCATAGCCCTCGAGATAGGACTGGTTAAGCTGGGTCAGCGCCGGATCCGCGATCGTGCCGAACTGGGTCTTGCCGTTGACCGTGCTGTTGTAGTCGCCGTTGCCCAGCGTGCTCACGTTCTCGAACTCGATGAAATACTTGAAGCCCTTGTAGTCACCGGTGCGATAGCCGAGAACGGTGCGCAGGGTTTCGGCATCGGTTTCCGGCGTGGTCTCGAAATCCACGTACTCGGCGCGCAGGCGCAGGTCGAGGAATGTCTTGCCGCTGAAGATCGCCTCCTGCAGGAGCGCAATCTCCATGGGTTCGGCCACCGCGTGGGAGCCGGCCAGACCTGCCAGCAGGAAGGAAGACACCATCATTGAACGCTTCATCTCAACACCCCTTGCTTTACCTGTGTGGT
>DAIRDY010000214.1:0-4209 GCA_036795935.1 Moraxellaceae bacterium
CGAACCAGTCGGCCAGCTCCTGCCAGAAGCCGTGCTGCGGCAGGCGGCCTTTCTGCTTTTTCTTGTCGGCGAAGCGCTCCGGCGTCAGCTTGCGCAGCTTGGGCGACAGGCCGCCCTCGCCTTCCAGCCAGGCCGCCAGCAGCGCCAGCAACTCGTCCTGCGCCTTGTACTGGTCCTTGGCGCGGCTCAGGGCATCGGCCTCGCTGATGTCGGCAACAATCGCCTCCTGCTGCTCGCGCCAGTGCCGTGCCAGCGCCTGCCGGCGCCACTCCAGCTGCTCCGCGCTCGGCGCGGCCGCACCGGTTTCCAGTTGCAGGCAGGGTTTCAGCAGCAGCACCTCGACATCGCGCTGCACCATGGCGCAATCCAGGCCATCGGCGGCCAGCAAGGACGCCACCAGCGGATGCGTGCAGTGGCGTATCCACGCCTCCTGCACGAGGCCGGGCAGCCAGTCGCGCTCGTCGGGCACGATGTCGGGCTCGGTCAGCAATTCCGGCAGCTGCACGTCGTCGAGCACACGCTGGCAAAAACCGTGGATGGTGAAGATGGCGGCCTCGTCGAATACGCGCAGCGCATGCGCCAGCTTTTCCGCCGCCTGCGCGCGCGCCGCGCCGTCAAAGCGCGCAAGCGCCCACTGGCAGAACGCATCGTCACTGTGGCCGGCGGCGAACGCGGCCAGCACCTCGGCCACGCGCGCGCGCAGGCGGTCGCGCAACTCGGCGGTGGCGGCCTTGGTGAAGGTGACGACCAGCAGGCGGTCGATGCTGGCATCGGTTTCCAGCAGGAGGCGCAGGTAAAGCCCGGCAATGGTCCAGGTCTTGCCGGTGCCGGCACTGGCCTCCACCAGTTGCGTGCCGCTCAGCGGCAGCGTGTACAGGTCCAGCGGTTTGAGCAGATGGGCCGCCATGTCAGAGCCCTCCCAGCACATCAAGCAGCGGGCCGTAAAGACGGTCGGCCCAGGCCGCAAAGCGTTCGTCGCAGGGATTGCTGTCGCGCCAGAGCAGCGCGTTCCAGGCGTCGTCGCCATCACCCGTGGCGTAGTCGCTGCCGCACCAGCCTTTGGCATGCGCCTCCGCCAGTTGCTGCTTCTGCGCATACAGTGGCGAGGCACGACGGAACAGCGGCAGCGGCAGGCAGAGCCCCTCTTCCGCCGCCGCGGCAAAATCTTCCAGTGCCTCCTGCGGATTGCTCACCGGCGGCAGCAGGATGTCGGTGTCCAGGCCGAGCAGGCGGGTTTCGCGCGGCACGTCGTCGGGCGCGCTGGCGCAGAGCAGCAGGTGCAGGAAACGCAGGCAGAGCAGATCGGTCGGATACACCTTGTTTTCCAGCGACAGGCGCACGATGCCCTGCGTGGTGACCTCGTCCAGCAGGCCGCTCCAGCGCACGCGGCCGATGCGCACATCCACCGCCAGCGGCACGCGCTTCTCGGCACCCAGTTCAGACTCGCGGCGCAGCAAGTCGGCGACGGCGGCCTCCTCGTCGGCAAACAGCGCCTCGCCCCAGGCCCCGCCCGGCAGCAGGCCGGCGGCACGCAGGCTGGCGGCGCTGCGCCCGGGATGGCGATACAGCTCGCGGCGCAGCGCACGGTGATCGGTCAGGTCCACCGGCTCATCGGCGTGCAGTGCCTTTTCGGCCAGCGGCAACTGCACGCCCAGGCGCTCGCGCAGGAAATGCCGCGCCGGATGCGCAAGAAAGCGCTCGAAGCGCGCCGGCGTGAAGCCGAGCAGCTCGTCACTGGCCGGCGGCAGCGCCTGCGTGAAGGCCGGCAGCGTCGTGGTCACGGCCGGTTCGACGCCCACCAGACGGCTGGCCTCGGCAAAGCGCGGCGCATACGAAAACAGCTTTTCATCCCCCGACACCTTGTTCGCCGCGAAATAGCGCGGGCTGAACGGCTGCAGGGGATGGCGGGTGATGAAGCGCGCGCGGAAGGCGGCGGCATCGGGCAGCGCCACCGTGGCCTGCACCTGGTCCAGCAACTCGGCCAGCACCGGCGACGGCGGCCGCACCGTGCCGTCGGTATCGCTCTGGCCAACATGGCTCAGGTACAGCCGTTCACGCGCGGCGAGCAGTGTTTCCAGGAACAGGTAGCGGTCGTCCTGGCGACGCGAGCGGTCGCCGGCGCGCGGGTGCAGGGCCATGAGGTCGAAGGGCCAGGGCTTCTGCTGGCGCGGGAAGGCGCCATCGTCCAGCCCGAGCACGGCAATCACGCGGAACGGCAGGCTGCGCATCGGCACCATGGCGCAGAACGTGACGGCGCCGTGCAAGAAACCGCGCCGGCTTTCCAGCCCGGCGAGCTGGCGGCCCAGCCAGCGCCGGATCACCGCAAACGGCTGTGCCCCGGCTTCCGGCGCCAGTCCGGCCTGCGTGCGCAGCGTGGCCAGCGCCGTGCGCACCTGCTGCAGCGCCTCGCGGCTGTCGGCGGCGTCGGCAAATGAATCGGCAAACGAATCCGCAAAAAAATCGGCCAGCAGCGCATCCAGCGTATCGGCCCAGTCGGCCAGGGAACGCGCGCGTTGCAGGCGCTCTTCCCAGCCCAGCAGGGTTTCGACAAACAGCGCCAGCCGCGCCAGCACCTGCGCCTGTCCGCCGGTGTAGACGGCATCGGCCGGCACGCGGCCGGCAAAGCGCGCATCGGCAGCGGGCGCCTGCGCGACCGGCAGCGCAAAGCCGAGCTGCAGGCGCGCCAGCACGTCGCGCCAGGTCATGGGGACATCGTCGGGCAGGCCGCGCGCGCGGCGGTCGCCGGCATCGCGGCCCCAGCGCAGGTGCAATTCCTCGCACCAGCGCCGCACGAGCGGCAGGTCGGCCTCCGCCAGACCGAAGCGCGCGCGCAAGGCCGGCTCGCCGAGCAGCGCCAGCACGTCTTCCACCTCGAAGCGCGAGCCCGGCAGCGCCAGCAAGTCCGCCACACGGCGCAACAGCGGCTGCTCGGTTTCCAGGCGACGGTCGGCAATGGTGAAGGGAATGGCGGCCGGCTGGTGGCGGGTGGCGAACACCGCCTCCACCAAGGGCGCATAGCGCTGGATGTCGGTGCACATCACCAGCACGTCATCGGGCTGCACGTCGGGCTGCTCGTGGAACAGGCGCAGCAACTGGTCGTGCAGCACCTCCACTTCGCGCAGCGGGCTGTGGCAGACCTGCACCGAGAGCGAATCGTCATCAGGCGCCGGCATGATGCGCGCGTCCTCGCCGCGCACGTGCTGCGCCAGAATGTCGGACTGCAGCGTGGCCAGCACGCGCCCGGCCTGTGCGCCGTCCGCCGGCGACACAAAGAGCTGCGAAGCCAGCGGCTCGTTGATGCCGCTCGCCGCCACCGTGTTGATGAAATCGCGGCCCTGCTGGCCCAGCGACGCCAGCAGCGGATGGCCCTCGGCCGCCGCATCGCCCCGGCGCAGCTGGCCCCAGTACTCGGCGCTGGGATTGAGCAGGAAAAGGTCGATCTCGATGCGCTCGCCGAGCGCCGTGAGCAGCGCCCAGAAACGCGGCGGCAGCGTGCTCACGCCAAACACCGTGAGCCGCTCCGGCAAGCCCGGCACGGCACCGGCGGCGAGCGCGGCCTCCAGATCACCGAGCAGGCGCGCGCGGTGCGTGGCACCGCCTGCGGTCAGGCGCTGCCAGAGCGCCGCCTGCCAGGGTTCGTCGGCGCCCAGCCCCAGGCGCCGGCCCTTCTCCCAGGCCGCCAGCCAGTCCGGGCGATAGATCAGGTACTGGTCGAACACGTCGGCCACGCGCCAGGCCAGCTCGTAACGGCCGGCGGCATCGGCCGCCTGCCAGTTCGCGGCCAGCGCCGCGCCCTCCAGCTCGCGCAACTGCGGCAGCAGCGCCAGCACGCGCCAGGCCAGCGTTTCCGGATCGAAGGCCGAGCGCGGCGAGACGTCGGGAAACACGCGCGTGATGAGTTGCCAGACAAACGAGGCCGGCAACTGGAAATCGATGTTGGCGGCAATGCCCTGCTCGCGCGCCAGCGCCAGTTGCAGCCAGCGCTGCATGCCCTTGGAGGGCACCAGCAGGGTGTCGGGCGTGAGCGGATCGGACGACGGCGTGCGCACGGCCAGATAGAGCCGCAGCAGCGCATCGAGCATGTTGGACTGATAGAGATTGAGCATCGGCGGAGTGTGCCAAAGCGCGCCCGCGCTGCCCACCGGCAATCGCGCCGGATTGCCCGGCCCGAGCCGCTCGGGGACAATGCGCGCCATGACAACCCCCGCC
>DAIRDY010000215.1:0-4185 GCA_036795935.1 Moraxellaceae bacterium
CCCCAATCCGTTCCCCCCGGCCTCGCCGCGCCCAGCCGCCAGTACAAGCAGCGCGCCTGGCTGGCCGTTGCCAGCCTGCTGGTGTTTGCGGGCGTGTATTTCGCGCTGCTGGGCTGGTTCGGCTGGACCGCCTACCGGCTGATCGACACCGCCAACAGCGCCCCCGGCGGTTTCTTCCTGTACATCCTCGGCGGCTGCTCGGCCTTCCTCGCCCTGTTCATGGCCAAGGCGCTGTTCTTCGTGCGCCGCGGCGGCACGCCCGACGACATCGAGCTCACCTCGCTCGGCCAGCCCGAGCTGTTCGCCTTCCTGAACCGGCTCGCGGACGAGGCGGGCGCACCGCGGCCGGCACGCGTCTATGTGTCGGCGCGCGTGAACGCGGCGGTGTTCTACGACCTCTCCATCCTCAATTTCATCTTTCCCTCGCGCAAGAACCTGGAGATCGGGCTGGCGCTGGTGAACGTGCTCACGCTGAGCGAGCTGAAGGCGGTGCTGGCGCACGAGTTCGGGCATTTTGCGCAGCGCTCCATGGCCATCGGCAGCTGGGTGTACATCGCGCAGCAGATTGCCGGGCAGGTGATTGCCAAGCGCGATGCGCTGGACCGCTTCCTCGTCTGGCTGGCAAAAGTCGACTTGCGCATTGCCTGGCTGGGCTGGCTGCTGCAGCTCATCGTGTGGTCCATCCGTTCGCTGATGGACACGGTGTTCCGTCTCGTGGTGCTGGCGCAGCGCGCGCTCTCGCGGCAGATGGAGTTCCAGGCTGACCTCGTGGCGGTGTCGCTCACCGGCAGCGACGAGCTGGTGCATGCGCTGCACAAGCTGCAGGCGGCCGACGAAGCCTGGTCGCGCACGCTGGACTTCGCCAATGCCGAAGCCCGCCAGGGCCGTGCCACGCGCGACCTGTTCGCGGTGCAGACCGCCATCATTGCCAAGATGGCGCGCATCCTGGACGACGCCGACTACGGCCGCGTGCCGGCCAGAACCGCGGCCACGCGCCCGGAAAAGCGCCGCGTGTTCACCAGCGGCTTTGCGCAGCCGCCGCAGATGTGGTCCACGCACCCGGCCAATGCCGACCGCGAGGAAAACGCCAAGCGTCATTACCTGCCGGCCCCGCACGACCCGCGCAGCGCGTGGACGCTGTTCAAGGCGCCCGAAAAGCTGCGCGAGAAAGTCAGCGCACATCTTGTGCGCGGCAACGAGCTGACCGTGGCCGAGCCGGAGGTCACCCGGCAGCAGCTGGACGAGCGCTACGGCCTGATGCAGTACCACCCGCTGTTCTGCGGCGCCTATCTTGGCCGCGCGCTGACCCGCCATTACCACGAGCCGCGCGAGCTGTATGACGCCAAAGCGCTGGCCGGTGTCGACCTGAAACAGGCGCTGGCCACGCTCTACCCGGACACGCTGAAGAGCGACCTGGTCCGCCTGCGCGATCTCGAAGAAGAGCAGGCGCTGCTCAAGGCACTGCACGACAAGGTGTACCAGGCCACCGGCGGCCAGATCGTGTATCGCGGCCAGAGCATGACGCGCCGCCAGCTGCCGGCCGCCATCCGTGCCGTCAGCAACGAAGTCGAAAAAGTGCGCGGCCGCGTGCTCGAACATGACCGCCAGTGCCGCGCCGCGCATGTGGCGGCCGCCGAGAAGATCGGCAACGGCTGGGCGCAGTACCTGCGCGGCCTGATTGCCGTGCTGCACTACGCCGAGCACACGCTGGCCGACGTGCAGGACGCGCACGGCCTGCTGCGCAACGTGACGGCCATCGTCACCGCCGACGGCAAGGTCACGGCCAAGGAGCTGGAGCGGCTGATCGACGCCGCCAACGAGCTGCATCTGGTGCTGGAAACCGCCTACAAGCAGGCGCCGGCCATCACGCTGGACACGTCGCTGACCGAGCGCCTGAAGTGCGCCGGCTGGAGCGCGCTGCTCGAACAGTTCACCTTGCCGCCGGCGGACCAGGGCAACATCGGCGACTGGATGAACGCCATCGACAGCTGGGTGAATGCACTCTCGGCCGCACTCGCGGCGCTGGTCAAGGAAACGCTGGAGCAGATCCTCTCCAGCGAGGTGAAAGTGGCGCGCCAGTTGCGCGAAGGCACGGCCACGCCGGCGCCGTCACCCAGCCGCGTGCCCGCGCAGTACGCCACGCTGGTGCCCGGCATGGAGCGCAAGCGCCAGAAAAAACTCGGCTGGTGGGACCGCTTCCAGACGGCCGACGGCGTGTTGCCCGCTGTCGCGCGCCTGCTGGTGGCCGGCGTGATTGTCGGCACGGTGCTCGGCGTCGGCGGCTTCACCGGCACCACCAGCGATGTCACCGTGTACAACGGCCTGGACACGCAGGTCACGCTGCAGCTGGGTGAGCAGCGGCTGGTGCTGCGTCCGTATGGCAGCAGCACCGTGGAAGTGCCGCACGATGGCGCGCTGCACGTCACCGCGCGTACCCGCGGCGGCGAGCTGATCGAGGCCTTCGATGCCGAGTTCCCCGCCCGTGGCGCGCGCTACGTGTACAACGTGGCCTCCGCCACGCCGCTGGTGGTGTGGACCGCCACCTACGGCAACGGCCGCGAGCAGGCACCGCGCGTGCTGGGCACCACACGCTGGCAGACGGTGAGCGCCGACCACTACTTCAGCGAGCCACCGACCACCGTGAAGACCAAGAGCGGCGGCGCCACCCGCCAGGTGCTGAGCGCCGGCGGCGAGCGTGAGCCGGAAGAGCTGCTGGGCGTGCTGACCGATGCCGGCCAGCAGGCCGCCATGGTGCAGGCGCATGCGCGCTGGGACGACGACACAAGCGTCCATGCCGACACCTGGCGCCGGCTGGCGGCAGGAGCGTACAGCGAGCGCTGAACCGCCACCTAATCCCGTATCTGTCGCTCGCATACAGGCAGTGACCCCGCGTGACCGTGACCGTGCGGCTGCATCTGCTGCGCCATCGTCGTCCCCGCGCCCCGCAGGGACTTCCGTTGGTCGTAGGCGGGGACCCAGTGCCTGTAACGGCGTACCGGGTTGCTTGCCATGTGCCTGGCGTTGATCCAGCGCCCCCACGGGCGAGCGGAGCCCGCTCCCTCGCAGGCTGGGCTGGCTTGAGTTATACGCAAAGTGAATGTACTTTGCGTATAACTCGTCCGGAGCAAGGCCATGCACCCTGTCCCCCTCTCGCTCACTGCCCGCACACTGTATGCCGAGTTGCGCGAGCTGGCCCTTGCTGTCGGCGCCACTGAAAACATGGCGGCCGCGCCGGGCTCGCTGGTCCGCAAGACGGTGAAAGGTGCGGCCTATCTGTATTTCCAGTACCGCGACCTTGATGGCCGCACCCGGCAGTCCTATCTGGGGCCGGACGATGAGGCCACGCAGGCATTGGCCGAGCGCATGGCCAGCCGTCGTGTGGATGGCAAGGCCGATGCGCGTCGGTTGCAGGAGTTGAGAGCAGCCTATGTCGGCGCCGGTGGTGCCGTCATGGCCCATGCACCGCTGCGCGTGCTGCAAGCCTTTGCCGATGCCGGCATGTTGCAGCCGGGAGTTGGTCATGCCGTGCTGGTGGGGACGCATGCCTTCAATGTCATGGGCAACCTGCTCGGCGTGCGCTGGGCCAGCCAGATGCAGACGCAAGACATCGACCTGGCCGGCGAGCGCGACGTGGACCTTGCTGTTGCACAGCCTGCGCAGCCCGCCGCCGACGTGTTGCAGCAACTGGGCATGGGCTTCATTCCCGTGCCTACGCTCGATCCGCGCCAGCCCTCCACCTCGTTCCGCGTGCGCGGTCAGGAAATGCGCGTGGACCTGCTGACGCCGCTGATCGGCAAGCCCGGCGCCGAACCTGTGTTCATTCCTGCGCTCAATGCGGTGGCGCAGCCACTGCGCTTTCTGGATTACCTGCTGGAGTCTCCCGTGCCTGCCGTCGTCATTGGCCAGCGCGCGATGCTGCTGGCCAATGTGCCGCTGCCGGAGCGCTTTGCACTGCACAAACTGCTGGTGTCCGAATCTCGCCCGGCCGTGTTTGCCACCAAGGCGGAGAAAGACCGCCTGCAGGCCATGCAGGTGCTTGCTGTGCTGATGGAAGACGCGCCGGAGGGAGTGCAGGTCGCATGGGCCGATCTGCTGGCGCGTGGCAAGGGCTGGGCGGACAAGGCGCAGCGTGCCCTGCGCAAGTGTGAGCGCACGTATCCGGACGTAGTGGCGTTTGTGCGGGAG
>DAIRDY010000216.1:0-4143 GCA_036795935.1 Moraxellaceae bacterium
GTCAGGGGCCAGATTTGGTCAAACGGGGCCAGTTTCGTCGGGAAAATGACCGGCAGCCGTCGCGCCGGGCCGCCCGGCCCGCCTGTACAGGCCTTGTCCGGTCGGGCCAGCACGGCTTGCCCTTGGCCGCGCCGGCCGTACACTCCATGCGTCCCCCTGCCGAAGCCCGGATGATGTCCACCGTCGCCCTGCACCAGCCCGCCATCCCCATCACCTATGCCCGCCTGCTGGTCGAGCTCTGCGCGCGCTGGCACGTGGCGCCCGAGGAACTGGTGGCCGGCACCGCGCTGGCGCGCACGCCGGCACCGCCCTCGGACACCCGGCTCTCGCCGCTGGAGTTCAACGCCATCGTCGACCAGGCGCTGCGCCTGACCGGGGAGCCGGCGCTGGGCTACCACTTCGGCCTGCACCTCAAGCTCTCGGCGCACGGCTTCCTGGGCTATGCGGTGATGACCAGCGCCACGCTGGGCGAGGCGGTGCAGCTGGTGGAGAAGTACTTCACCACGCGCAGCGGCGCGCTGCGCCTGTCCTTCTTTGTCGAGGGCGAGACGGCGGTGGTGCAGGTGGACTCCACGGTGGACATCGCGCCGCCCTTTGCCTTTCCCTTCGAGAGCCTGCTGGTCGGGCTCTGCCATGCCGGCGCCTACATCACCGGCCTGCCGGCGATGGACGCGGAAATCCGCATCAATTTCCCGGAGCCGGCCTATTACGCGCGCTGCGCCAGCCTGCTGCCCTGCCCCATCCGCTACGGCCAGGCCCAGCACCAGCTGCGCTTCCCGGCGGCGCTGCTGGACGCGCCGCTGGTGATGGCCGACGCCACGGCCTCGGAGCTGGCGCGCGAGCAGTGCGAGCGCGAGCTGGCCGCGCTGTCCACGCAGCCGCTGGTGTCGCGCGTGCGTGCGCTGCTCGGCGAGGACCTGGCCAACATGCCCGACCTCGACAGCGTGGCCAGCCGCTGCTGCATGTCCTCGCGCAGCCTGAAGCGCAAGCTGGCCGAGCATGGCGTCAGCTTCTCCGAGTTGGTCGCCGCCATCCGCCGCGAGGAAGCCCAACTGCTGCTGGCCGAGGGCCGGCTCAGCGTCGAGCAGATCGCCTCCCGTCTCGGCTACCGCGACCCCGCCAACTTCACCCGCGCCTTCAAGGCCTGGACCGGCGAGACGCCGCGCCAGTACCGCGACCAGGTGCGCAGCGGCCAGCGCCGCGGCATCAGCGCGCTGCTCGGCTGACACCGGCACGGCCGTCCTGACCGGCCGGCCCCACCCCGGGCGCACCCGCCGGTGCCGGCAGCTTGGGCCGGCACCCGGTTCCGGGCCATAATCCGCCACCTTCGGATTGTCCGACACACCCACCTGCATCACCGGAGCCCGCCCATGAACGGCGTCACCCTGAGCCGCTACCTCGTCGAGCAGCAGCGCAGCAACCCCGAGATCACGCACGAGCTGCGCCTCATCATCGAAAGCGTGGCCACCGCCTGCAAAGCCATCGGCGTGGCCGTCGGCAAGGGCGAACTCGCCGGCGTGCTGGGCGGTGCCGGCAGCGACAACGTGCAGGGCGAAGCCCAGAAAAAGCTGGACGTGATTTCCAACGACATCCTGATCCGCACCAAGCAGAGCAACGGCACGCTGGCGGCAATGGCCTCGGAGGAAATGGACGACATCTACCTGATCCCCACCGAGTACCCGCAGGGCGACTACCTGCTGCTGTTCGATCCGCTCGACGGCTCGTCGAACATCGACGTCAACATCTCGGTCGGCACCATCTTCTCGGTGCTGAAGAAGGCCGACGACAACGAAGTGCGCGTTTCCGACTTCCTGCAGCCGGGCACGGCCCAGGTCTGCGCCGGCTATGCCGTCTACGGCCCGTCGACGCAGCTGGTGCTGACGCTCGGCAACGGTGTCGACTGCTTCACGCTGGACCGCGAATACGGCGAGTTCATCCTCACCCAGCCGCAGTTGCGCGTGCCGGAAGACACCAAGGAATTTGCCATCAACATGTCCAACCAGCGCTTCTGGGAAGCGCCGGTGCAGCGTTATGTCGAAGAGCTGCTGATGGGCTCCAGCGGCCCGCGCGAAAAAGACTTCAACATGCGCTGGGTGGCCTCGATGGTGGCCGACGTGCACCGCATCCTGAATCGCGGCGGCATCTTCATGTACCCGCTCGACAGCAAGACCCGCGACAAGGGCGGCAAGCTGCGCCTGATGTACGAAGCCAACCCCATGGCCTTCATCATCGAGCAGGCCGGCGGTGCCGCCAGCACCGGCCGCGAGCGCATCCTCGGCATCGAGCCCGAAAAGCTGCACCAGCGCGTGCCGGTGGTGCTGGGCTCGAAAAACGAAGTCGAGCGCGTCGCCCGCTACCACGGCGACTGAGCCCGGCCCCACTCCACTTTCATTCCGACACAACAAGAACAGTGCCCATGCCCACCGAAATCACCCTGCCGCCGGCGCTCACGCGCCAGTATGTCGCCCTGATGATGGGCGTCGTCGGCCGCGGCCTGGTGTCGACCTCGCAGACGGACGACATCGTGCGTCGCGAGATCAGCGCCTTTCCCGCCGGCTATGTCTTCCAGATGACCGTGATGCCCTCGGGCCCGTCGTTCAGCGCCGAGGTGCAGGCCGACGGCGCGCTGCGCCTGCTCAAGGACTTTCACGGCAAGCCCGACCTCTGCGTGCGCTTCAAGCACATCAGCCATGCCTTCCTCGTGCTCTCCTTCCAGGAAGGCACGGCGCGCGCATTTGCCAACGACCGCATCTATGTCGACGGCGAGGTGTCGCATGCCATTCGCATGGTGCGCTGCCTGAGCCGCATGGAAACCCTGATCCTGCCGAAGCTGGTGGCCGAACGCGCGGTGAAGCGCTATCCGGCCGACCTCGGCATCGGCGCCAAACTGCCCGCCGCGCTGCGCATCTATGCGCGCGTCGCCACCAACCTTGTGAAAGGAGAATAAGAAGTGAGCAAGCCGTATTACGAGTTCTTCTGCCCGGTGAAAGTCATCGCCGGCCACAAGGCGCTGGAACACATGCCTTTCGAGCTGCACACGCTGCAGGCCAAGCGCCCGCTGGTGATCACCGACAAGGGCGTGGTCGCCGTCGGCCTGCTCAACCACATCCATGCCGCCTTCGACGGCGAAGACGCCGAAATCCAGGCCGTGTTCGACGACGTGCCGCCGGACAGCAGCCTGCAGACCGTGCGCGAGGCCGCCGCCGTCTACCGCCACCACAACTGCGACGCCATCATCGCCGTCGGCGGCGGCTCGGTGATCGACACCAGCAAGGCCGTGAACATCCTCGTTTCCGAAGGCGGCGAAGACCTGCTGCGCTTCTCCGGCGCGCACAACCTGAAGCGTCCGCTGAAGCCGCTGTTCGTGGTGCCGACCACGGCCGGCACCGGCTCCGAAACCACGATGGTGGCAGTGATTTCCGACAAGGACAAAGGCGTGAAGATTCCCTTCACGTCCTATTTCCTGATGCCGACCGCGGCCGTGCTCGATCCGCGCATGACGCTGACGCTGCCGCCGCACATCACCGCGATGACGGCGATGGACGCAATGACGCATGCCGTCGAGGCCTTCACCTGCCTCGGCGCGAATCCGGTCAGCGACGCCTATGCCAGCGCCGCCGTGCGCAAGATCAGCGAGAACCTGATCAAGGTGATGGACACGCCGTCCGACGCCGATGCCCGCCTGGAGCTGGCGCAGGCCTCGACCATGGCCGGCATTGCGTTCTCGAACGCGATGGTGGGCCTGGTGCATTCGCTGGGCCATGCCACCGGTGCGGCCTGCCATTTGCCGCACGGCCTGTGCATGAACCTCTACCTGCCGTATGTGCTGGAGTACAACAAGGACGTGAACGGTGCGCGCATCGGCGAGCTGCTGCTGCCGCTGGCCGGTGCCGACGTCTATGCCGCCACGCCGGCCGACCAGCGCGCGGACCGGGCGATTGCGACGCTGCGCACGCTGCGTGACGAGCTCTACAACCGCTGCAAGCTGCCACGCACGCTGAAGGAAACCGGCAAGGTGCAGGAAGACCAGCTGGAGCAGATTGCGGACCTGGCGATCAATGACGGCTCGATCATCTTCAATCCGAAGGAAACGGATCGCGAGGAACTGCTGGGCGTGCTGAAGCTGGCCTGGGCCTGAGGGCA
>DAIRDY010000217.1:0-1168 GCA_036795935.1 Moraxellaceae bacterium
GCGCGCGGGTGTCCAGAGGGGCGGCGCGTACCGCCCCTCTGGGGCCCGTCCGGCCTGAGGACGACGACCTATCAAAGAAACAACGTTAGAAAGCAGAGCGCAGCGAAAAACCAACCGAAGCAGGGCGCAGCGAAGGCCAATCAGGCATCCGGGTCGGGCAACTGCGCAAACAGGTTGCGCAAGCCTTCCGACCAGGCCTTGCGTATCGACTGGAAGTAGGGATCGCTCTCCTGCACGCGCTGCTTCTGCGTCACCCTGAGCGCATCACGCCCATAGCAGAGCAGGTCGATGGGCAGCCCCACCGAGACATTGCTGCGTATCGTCGAGTCAAAGGAAATCAGCACGCACTTCGCCGCTTCGGACAGCGTGGTGTCGTACGTCACCACGCGATCCAGGATGGGCTTTCCATACTTGCTTTCACCGATCTGGAAATACGGCGTCTCCACCGTCGCCTCGATGAAATTGCCCTGCGGATAGATGTTGAACAGCCGCGGCTCCTCGCCCCTGATCTGCCCGCCGAGCAGGAAAGAGGAACCGAAATCGATGCCGGACTGCATCGGCACTTTCGCACTGTCGCGCTCGATCACCTCGCGCAGCGTGGCGCCGACCAGACAGGCCACGTCGTACATGGACTGCTGGGTGAAAAGGTTGTCCTGCTCGGTGTGCAGGCGCCGCCGCAGCAAATTCACCGTGCTCTGCGTGGTGGCCAGGTTGCCGGCCGAGAGCAGCACGATGACTTCCTCGCCGGGCTTTTCCAGCACCGTCATCTTGCAAAAGGTGGCGACATGGTCGACACCGGCATTGGTGCGCGTGTCGGAGGCCATCACCAGGCCTTGGGCGAGCTTCATCGCCACGCAATAGGTCATTGCTGCATTCCCTGTTCTTCCTGTCGGCTGGCGAAATGATCGCCGGCTGCCCCCGGCTGCGCCATCACCCGCACCTCGGCCTGCATCAGTTCGCCACCGCCGCCGCGACGCATGCCACGTACCGGGCAGGCATCAAGATAGTCCATGCCAACGGCAAGCTTCAGGTGGTGCTCGTCGGCCGGGCCGCGATTGACGATGTCGAGACCGTGCCAGCGCCCGTCGACAAAGACCTCGGCCCAGGCATGACTGGCCACATGGCTGTCGGCATGACCGGGCGAGTTCACGTAGCCGCTGACATAGCG
>DAIRDY010000217.1:1268-4119 GCA_036795935.1 Moraxellaceae bacterium
GCGTCGCCGTCAGCCTCGCAGCTGCGGGCGCCACTGTCGGTCTCGACGATGCCGCGGGCGCGGATGCGGATCTCGCGGTGCGGCATGTCCAGCGTCAGCACGTGCAGGATGTTGCCGAAGGCATCGGCGGCGGCCATGGCCTGCGTCGGCAGGTCGAGGTGCCACTCCAGCACGCGCTGGCCGTCGCCGTCCTGCGGCGTCAGGCGCAGGTACTGCGTGCTGTGCGAGGCCGCGCTGTCGTAGCGGTAGACGGTTTCGTGGTTGACGGTGAGTATCATCTGCCCCTCCCCTGCCGGCGCCGCCGGCTCAGGTTTCCAGGTAGGCGCTGTAGATGCGCGCGCCCAGCTCGTTGATGTCGGTCAGGAAGTGCTCGAGGTAGTCCTGCAGGCCCTCGTCGATCACTTCGTCGATGCGCGCATAGTGCAGGCGCGCATGCAGCTCGGCGGCGAGGCGCTTGGCCTCGATGCCGCGGCCGCCGCCGATCTGCTCCAGCGTCTGCGTGATCTCGTTCAGGCAGGCATGCAGCGAGCGCGGCAGGTCGTCGCGCAGCAGGAGCATTTCCGCCACCTTGGCCGGCTCGATGCTGTCGCGGTAGATGCCGCGGTAGGTCTCGAAGGCAGACAGCGAGCGCAAGAGCGCAGCCCACTGGTAATAGTCGGCAGCACCGGCCTCGGTGAAGAAGGTCGGCGCCTTCACCAGCAGGATGCGCGCGGTGTTGTCGGCGCGCTCGAGAAAGGTGCCAAGGCGGGCGAAATGGAAGGCATCGCCACGCTGCAGCGTGCCGAAAGTGGCACCACGAAACAGGTGCGAACGCTCTTTCACCCAGTCCAGGAAACGCGACACGCCCATGCGCTTCAGCTTGTCGCGGTTCATGCCCTGCACGTCCAGCCAGGTGGAGTTCAGCGTCTCCCACATCTCCGACGTGATGCGGCCACGCACGACATGACCGTTCTCGCGCGCCATGCGCAGGCAGGAGTAAATGCTCGATGGGTTGTCCGGATTGAGCGCGAAGAAGAGCAGGATTTCATCGGCCGTGGCGCGCGCGCGGGTATCGAGAAAGGCCTGGCGCATGCCAGTGATGTCGAGTGGCGCCATCACCTGCTCGCGGCCGACACCGCCCGGCATCATCGAGGAGCGCAGGCTGACATCGAGCACGCGTGAAATGTTTTCGGCGCGCTCCATCTGGCGCGACATCCAGTACAGGCAGGCAGCGGTACGGCTCAGCATGCAGCCTCCTGCGCGTTCACGTCCTCGAGCACCCAGGTGTCCTTGGTGCCGCCGCCCTGCGAGGAATTGACCACCAGCGAGCCCTCCTTGAGGGCGACGCGGGTGAGCCCCCCCGGCACCATGCGCACCTCGCGCCCGGACAGCACGAAGGGCCGCAGGTCGAGGTGACGCGGCGCGATGCCGCTGTCGACATAGGTCGGACAGGTGGAGAGCGCCAGCGTGGGCTGGGCAATGAAATCGGCGGGGCTGGCCAGGATGCGCTGGCGGTAGGCCTCGATCTCGGCACTGCTGGCCGCCGGCCCGACCAGCATGCCGTAGCCGCCGGAGCCGTGCACTTCCTTCACCACCAGATCCTTCAGGTGCTTCAGCACATGCTCGCACTCGTCCGGCTTGCGCAGCTGCCAGGTCGGCACGTTGTTGAGAATGGGCTCCTCCGACAGATAGAAGCGGATCATGTCCGGCACGTAGGGATAGATCGACTTGTCGTCGGCCACGCCGGTGCCGATGGCATTGGTGATGGCGACGCGGCCGGCGCGATAGACCGAGAGCAGGCCCGGCACGCCGAGCACGGAGTCCGAGCGGAAGGCCAGCGGATCAAGAAAGGCATCGTCGATGCGACGGTAAATGACATCGACGCGCTGCGGGCCGGCGGTGGTGCGCAACTGCACGAAGCCGTCCTTCACGAAAAGGTCGGGCCCCTCGACCAGCTCGACCCCCATCTGCTGCGCGAGGAAGGCATGCTCGAAATAGGCGGAGTTGTAGCGCCCCGGCGTCAGCACCACGACCACCGGATCGAGCACACCGGGCGGCGCCGCATTGCGCAGCGTGTCGAGCAGCAGGTCGGGATAGTGCTCGACAGGCGCCACCGCATGCAGCGCGAACAGCTCGGGAAACAGCCGCATCATCATCTTGCGGTTTTCCAGCATGTAGGACACGCCGCTCGGCGTGCGCAGGTTGTCCTCGAGCACGTAGTACTCGCCGTCGTTGTTGCGCACGAGGTCAATGCCGGCGATATGCGAATACACCTGGTTGGGCAGGCTGACGCCGCGCATCGCCAGCTGGTAGTCCTGGTTGGTCAGCACCTGCTCGGGCGGAATCAGGCCGGTCTTCAGGATGTGCTGGTCGTGATAGATGTCGTGCAGGAAGGCGTTGAGCGCGAGGGCGCGCTGGCGCAGGCCGCGCTCAACGCACTGCCATTCGGCCGCAGGAATGATGCGCGGGATGACATCGAAGGGAATCAGGCGCTCGCTGCCTTCCTTGTCGCCGTAGACGGCAAAGGTGATGCCGACACGGCGGAACAGCCAGTCGGCTTCGGCGCGCTTCTGCGCCATTTCATCGTCGGGTCTGGCATGCAGCCAGTCGGCAAAGGCCCGGTAGGCCGGCCGGATCTGGTTGCGACCGGCAAACATCTCATCAAAAAAACGCGGAGCGACCACCATGACGCACTGTCCTGAACATGACAGTGCAGGCGATGCACGCTCTGTGCCACGGGCCTTGTGGCAACGAATTCAGGGACTTGGCGCGCGGCCGGGACAGCAGCGCACCAGCACGGCGCAGGGCCGCACCAGCGCAAAGCGGAAAGCGGCAATCAGAAGCAGCGGGCGAGACCGTGGGCCGAATGCGA
>DAIRDY010000218.1:0-4111 GCA_036795935.1 Moraxellaceae bacterium
TGCCATCCCCCACAACAGGCGGCTAACTCCCGGGGCAACTTTTCAGTGCCCGGAGAAGGCCGCGGTCATCGGGCAGGCGCCATCCTGCCCACACCCTGCCGGCAAAAAGCCGGGCCCGCGCAGCCCCAACCCCCGCCCCGCCGGGGGTTTTGCTTTTCAGGCCCGGCCCCGTCGGCATCGGCTAAGCTCAGGCTCGTACCCGCCTGCGCCCGCGGCGCAGACCCGAGAAGAACAACACCGAACAACAAGAAGGGAGAACCGCCATGTCCGGCCCGCAACTCGACGTGCTGATCCTGGGCGCCGGCCTGTCCGGCATCGGTGCCGCCTGCCACCTGACGCGCCGATTCAAGGACAAGCGCTACGCCATCCTCGAACAGCGCAACGCCATCGGCGGCACCTGGGACCTGTTCCGCTACCCGGGCATCCGCTCCGACTCCGACATGTCCACCTTCGGCTACAACTTCCGGCCCTGGCGCGAACCCAAGGTGCTGGCCGACGGCCCGTCGATACGCAAGTACGTGAGCGACACCGCCGAGCGCTACGGTGTGACACCGCACATCCGCTTCGGCCGCAAGGTGCAGCATGCCGCCTGGTCGACAAAAGACGCCTGCTGGACCGTCACCGCCCTCAACAGCGAGAGCGGCCGGGAAGAAACCTACACCGCGCGCTTCGTGATCGCGGCCACCGGCTATTACCGCTACGACTCAGGCTTCACGCCGGAGTTCCCCGGCCGCGAACGCTTCCAGGGCACGGTCGTGCACCCGCAGTTCTGGCCGGAGAACCTGCAGTATGCCGGCAAGAAAGTGGTCATCATCGGCTCCGGTGCCACCGCCATCACGCTGGTGCCGTCGATGGCGGCCGGCGGTGCCGACGTCACCATGCTGCAGCGCTCGCCCACCTATGTGCTGTCGGTACCCTCGATTGATCCGCTGTGGAGCCGGCTGTCGCGCTTCCTGCCGGCCAAGGCCGTGTACGCGGCCACGCGCGCGCGCAACATCGGCCTGCAGCGCGCGCTCTACACCGCCTCGCGCGAGAAACCGGAGGTGGTGAAACGCCTGCTGCACAAGCTGACCACGCACCAGCTCGGCGGCAAGGTGGACATCAGGCACTTCACGCCGCGCTACAACCCCTGGGACGAACGCCTGTGCGTGGTGCCCGACGGCGACCTGTTCCGCGCGCTGCGCAAGGGCCAGGCGCACATCGTCACCGACACCATCAAGACCTTCGACGAAACCGGCATCCAGCTCGACTCGGGGCAACACCTCGATGCCGACATCATCGTCACCGCCACCGGCCTCAACCTGCAGCTGTTCGGCGGCGCCACGATGACCATTGACGGCGCGCCGGTCGAGATCAAGGAGCACCTGGCCTACAAGGGCATGATGATCAACGACGTGCCCAACCTGCTGGCCATCTTCGGCTACACCAATGCCTCGTGGACACTGAAAGCCGACATCGTCTGCGAGCACTTCTTCCGCATCATGGCGTACATGGACAAGAAGAAGCTGAAAATGGTGACACCGCGCGCGAAGGGCGTGCGCCGGCTGGACGACACGGTGATGGGCAGCCTGGCCTCGGGCTATGTGCGCCGCGGTGCCGACAGCCTGCCGCGGCAGGGTGACCGTGCCCCGTGGACAGTGTTGAACGACTACCTGCGCGATGCGACGGCACTCAAGCTCGGGCGGGTGACCAACCCCGCGCTGGAATACCGCGCACGCTGAAACAGCGTTCCAGAAAAGCAAAAGGCCGTGCATTGCACGGCCTTTTGCTTGCGGGGCGACGTGGCGCCGCACTCAGAGGCGCAGGCCCTTCAGCCCCTTGCGGATGCCGCGGTCGAGTGCGGCACGGATCAGCGGCCCCACCAGCGGCAGCTTGCCCTCGAAGACAATGGTGTAGTGCAGGCGCGAACCGCCATCGAGCGGATAGAAGCGCATCACGCCATGATGGTTGCGCAGCGGGCTGCCGCGGGTGATGCGGTATTCGATCAGCTCGTTTTCCTTGTAGGCGGTCACTGTCTCGACAAAGCTCGGGCCCGGACCGATGCGCATTTCGCGCGCCGAGCCGACACCGTTGCGCGTCTCATGGCCGTTGCTGATGCGCTTGATCTTCGTCGGCACAAAAATCGTCTCCAGGTTTTCATGCTCGCCCAGATAGGCAAACAGGCGCTCCACCGGGAACGGAAACTCCTGGACGATCTCGATACGCTGCTGGGACATGACGGGCTCCTCTCTCAAGACAGGCTGACGGGAAACAGGACAGGCAGAAACGAAACAGGGCGGCAGGATGTCACACCTGACCGCCCCGTCACAGGCACGCTGTCGGACAACATGACTGCTTGCCGAAAACGCATTTCCGCACGCTGTCAGCGCACCGGCTCCACCTTGATGGTCAGCCCCTCCACCGCCACCACGCGCACGCGCGTGCCGGCAGGCAAGTCCTCTGCCGGGCCTTCCGCCTTCCAGAAACTGTCATCCAGGCGCACGCGCCCCATGCCCGAGTGCATGGGCTCTTCCAGCAACAGCTCGCGGCCGATGAAGCCGGCCATGCGGTTGTTGATGCCGTCGGCGACATCGCGCTGCTCCATGTCCTTGAGCGGGCGGTAGCGACGCCAGCCATAGACGCTGGCCACGCTGGCCAGCGCAAACAGCAGCATCTGCCCGTTCGGCGACAGGCCGAAGGCCCAGGTGGCGGCACCGGTCAGGAACATCGCCGCGCTCATCCACAGGAAGAACAGGCTGCCGCTCAGCATTTCCAGGATCAGGATGAGAAAGCCGGCGGTCAGCCACCACAGCGCGGGATTTTCGGCAAAGGTTGCCATGGCATCAGCTCTTCTGCAGGTTCTTGACCAGGTCGCCGATGCCGGCCACGGAGCCGATCACCTGCGAGGACTCCAGCGGCATCATGATCAGCTTGCTGTTCGGGCTGCTGGCAATCAGGCTGAGTGCCTGCACGTACTTCTGCGCCACGAAATAGTTCACCGCCTGGATGTCACCCTTGGCGATGGCCTGCGACACCATCATCGTGGCCTTGGCTTCGGCTTCGGCCGCACGCTCGCGTGCCTCGGCCTCCAGGAAGGCGGCCTGACGCTCACCCTCGGCCTCGAGAATCTGCGCCTGCTTCTTGCCCTCGGCGGCCAGAATGGCCGCCTGCCGCGTCCCCTCGGCCTCGAGGATCTGGGCACGCTTGGTACGCTCGGCCTTCATCTGGCTGGCCATGGCGCTGACCAGGTCGGCCGGCGGCGCGATGTCCTTGATCTCGATGCGGGTGATCTTCACGCCCCAGGGATTGGTGGCCTGGTCCACCACCGACAGCAACTGCGAGTTGATCTGGTCGCGCTGCGACAGCATCTGGTCGAGGTCCAGCGAGCCGATCACGGTACGGATGTTGGTCATCGTCAGGTTGCGCGTGGCGTAGTCGAGGTTGCTCACCTCGTACGAGGCCTTGGAGGCATCGAACACCTGGTAGAAGCAGACGGCGTCGATGGTGACCATGGCGTTGTCGCGCGAGATCACCTGCTGCGGCGGAATGTCCAGCACCTGCTCCATCATGTTCACCTTGTTGCCGATGCGCTCGATGAAGGGAACGATGAACTCGAGGCCGGGCTTCATGGTGCGCGTGTAGCGGCCGAAGCGCTCCAGCGTCCAGTTGTAGCCCTGCGGCACCTGGCGCACGGTCATGAAGACCAGCACCACGGCGAAGATCAGGATGATCATCAAAAACGTGCCCATATTGCTCTCCTTGTCAGCCTGCCGGAGCAGGATCAGATTTTCTCGTAGATGAAGGTGTAGACGGTGATTTCATCATCATCGGTTTCGTAGTCGCCATCGGGACCGGGCTTGTGATGCGTTTCGGTGGCCAGGCGGCCGGAGGCAACCGTGTACTCGTAATAGCCAATCTGGTCATCGTTGCGATCATAGGAGCGAACAACGGTCTTGCCTGACGGGCGACTCAAGACCACACGCGAGTGAACCACATCATCACTGCCGCCCCAGGCATTGTCCCCGCCCTTGCCGTCATACAGCACACGTGACTGCAGGCGACCGTTACTGTCGAAGAAGTAGCGATAACGGCCCTCGAATTCGTACGGCAGCGTGGAGTTTGAGTCCTCAGC
>DAIRDY010000219.1:0-4095 GCA_036795935.1 Moraxellaceae bacterium
TTCCCACCATTTTCCAAGTTTACCAGCCGGCCTCCATCCGCCGCGAACTCGGGCTTGCGCTGCGCTGGCAGTTTGGCCAGCGCTGACCCCTCTCCGCAGGTTCGCACCGGCCAGCTGTGGCCGGAAATGACCGAGCTTTGTCCAGAGAAGTCCTGCGGCGGTTTTTCCCCCTCCCTAGATTGCGTTGCGGCCCCGTGAAGGGGGCCTGCCGGCCTGTCGCCGGCGGCTTGCCGCACACCGCAAAACAACAAGGCCGGACGGCCATCCTGAGGGAGAGGGAACATGACGTTTCAGCAATCACGCGCGCCGCTGGCCGCGCTCTTCGCCGCCATTGCACTGCCCGCAGCCGTACAGGCGGCGGCCCCTGCCGTTGGCCCCACTGACCAGCTGTTCCTGAGCGCGCCGGCGCTCGGGGCCGGCAACAAGGGCGACCTGCTGCGCCAGCGCGCGGCCAGCGTCAATCTCGGCGCCGATGCGCCGGCGGTGCAGGCCTGGAATGTGCTGTACCGTTCCACCGACGCACTGGGCGCGGCAAATGTGGTCAGCGGCACGGTGATCGTGCCGAGCGCGGCATGGACGGGCAGCGGGCCACGTCCGGTGCTGGCCTATGCCGTCGGCACGCACGGGCTGGCGCAGGGCTGCGCGCCTTCGCTGCAGATGGCGCGCGGCAGTGATTACGAGGCGGCGAACATCGCCGCCGCCCTGCGCGCGGGCTATGCCGTGCTGGTCAGCGACAATCCGGGCTATACCACCGGCGCCACGCCGAGCTATCTCGCCGGTCGCGCCCAGGCCCAGGCCCTGCTCGACCTGTTCCGCGCCGCCACGCAGGTGTCCGGCGCCGGCGTGAGCGCCAGCGCCAAGGCTGCCATCTGGGGCTATTCGCAGGGCGGCCAGACCGCGGCCTGGGCCGGCGAGCTGAAAGACAGCTATGCGCCCGGCCTCAATCTGGTCGGCATTGCCGCCGGCGGCACGCCCGCCGATTTCCCGCGCACCGCGCGCTATCTCGAGGCCAGCACCGGCGCCTCCTTCCTGCTCGGCGGCGTGGTCGGCCTGGCCGAGCAGTATCCGGCCGGCATCCCGCTGGCCACGCTGGCCAATGCGAACGGTCAGGCGGCGATTGCCGAGGCGAAAAACCAGTGTGTGTTCGAGTCGCTGTTCCGGTTCATGAACGAGAGCATTTCCAGCTACACCGTCGGTAACCAGAGTCTGGAGCAGCTGATGGCCATTCCGTCGGTGCAACAGACGCTGCTGGCGCAGAACCTTGGTGGCAGCAGGGTTCCGGTGCCGCTGTACCAGTACCACGGGCAGGCTGACGAATTCATTCCCATCGACCAGCATGCCGCGCTGAAAAAGAAGTACTGCAGCAAGTTCGGCAATGTCACGTTCGACGTGTTCCCCAGCGAGCACATCGTCACCCAGTTCCAGGCGGCGCCGCATGTGCTGTCGTGGCTGGGCGAGCGCGTGGCTGGCAAGGTGACGCTGGGCACCTGCCTCACGCTGAAGGCGGAGCCGAAATCCACCGCCAATCCGGGCGGCGGCAATTTCGTGGTGTCGCTCAAGGAGTGGCCGCTCAGTGGCAGCATCGGCCTGAAAACCCTGGGCCAGGACGTGACGCTGCCGGAGAAGGCCACCTTCACCGCCGACACCGACATCACAGCGCAGACCCTGCAAGGGGGGCTCGCGATTCCGGGCTTTACCTCCAACCTGAAGATCATCGGCTTTCCGGTTGACGTGAAACTGGAGGTGTTGCCTGCCGGGCCGACCACGGGCACGGTGGCGCTGGATGACGAGGGGCAGTTGCGCATCCGCGGCCAGGCAGCGGTGAACATCCGCATCGTGTCGGCCGGCGTGTCGATCATCCAGTTGCCCTTTGGTTGCCAGACCTCGGCGCCGGTGCAGTTGCCGATCAATTTCGACGGCCCGGTGTCGTCGCTGGGCAACGGCAATCTGCGCTTCAGCGGCACCACGACCTTCCCGCCCATGACCGGCTGCGGCATCTGGAGCGGACTGTTCAGCACGCTGATGTCGGGCCCGGGGCAGACCTACCAGTTCACGGTGGCACCGCCCGCGCCCAGTCGCTGGTAAGTGCGGACGCGGGGGCGGATGGGCCGCCCCCGCGCATGCAGGAGAGGCAAGATGACGACACGCCGCATGTCACGCGCCGTTCCGGTCGTGCTGATGTTGATTGTGCTGGCCGCCGTTTACGCCGGCTGGGATTGGCAGGTTTCGGCTGCAGCAGATACGGCGGCAGCGCAGACCATGCCCGCGCAGGTTCTGCCCGTGGCACTTGACGATGGCGCCGCGGCGCAGCAGGCCGCGCTGGTGGCGACTCAGACGCTTGCGGGCGTGCAGCAACGCCCGGAATTCGTGTCGGCGGTGGAGTGGGAGGTGCTGCGTGCGCTTGCTGCCGGGCATGCCACGCCTGCGGCGGAGCTGGATCGTCTGGTGAGCCAGTTGCGCTTCCACAAGCAACTGGCCTGGTGGCAGGAGGCGCTGTCGGCGCCGCCGGCAGCACGCCAGCAGGTGGCCGAGGCGCTGTTGGTTGCGCTGCCTGCGCGTGTGGCAGCGGGTGATCTGACACAGGCCGATGCGCGCGCCTTGCAGCAGGACGTGTTGCTGGCGCTTGAGCCTGAGGCCGGCCGTCGCGCTGACCGACTGGCCAGCGAGGGCGAGCGCATTGGCATCGTGCAGGCCATCCGGCCTGTGCATTGACGGCCATCCGCCCGGCGGCAATTGCCCCTGTCTGCCCGGCGTGCGCAGAATCCCTGCGTCAGCGCCGCATGACGTCGGCATGCCTGACCACAAAAACAAGAATGAAACCGCGCGAGGTGTCCGATGGATATCGATACCGAATGCATACCGCTGGGCCATATCCAGACCTATTTCGACCTGCGCAAAAGCCTGGTGCCAGAGGTGGACTGGCTGCAGAAGCGCACGCAGATCCGCATGCAGGACATGCGCAACCCGCATGAACTGATCGAGTGCCTGCTCGGGCTGGATCAGGAGGCGTTCTACCGCAATGCCGGAATCGACTACCGGCCCGGCGACAGTGGCGTGTTCATCAGTACCCGGCAGGTGGTTGCGCTGGTTGACCAGGCGGTGCGCGTGCTTGATCTCCCCTATCTCGGCCTGCCCATGGGCAACCTGATGACCATTTCGCATCACGGCATGGCCGGATTGGCGGCGGTCACCCAGCCCACGCTGCGTGCCTGTCTGGAGACCATCCAGCGCTATTGCCGCGAGCTGTTCCCGCCGCTGGAAATGGATGGTCGCGTGGAGAGCGACGAGGCTTGCTTCAGCATTGCCGAAACCATTCCGCTGGCGCCATACACGCATTTTTTCATCGAGCTCAACATGGTGAGCTTCTACAACATCTTCCTGCATCTGGTGGGTGGCGAACACCAGTTGCGGCGTGTCGAGTTCAGCTACCCCGAGCCTGCGTGGGGCCATGTCTACCGCCGCTATTTCCAGTGCGAGGTACGCTTTGGCCAGGCCGAGAACCGGCTGGTGGGCGACCCGGCGCTGGCGGATTACGAGCTGCCGCTGGCCAATCGCCTGATGGCGCTCAATGCCGAGAAAACACTGTTCGAGAACATTCCCACGCGTGCCGTGCGCCTGTTGCCGCTGCGCCTGCGTCGTCTGCTGGTGCGCTGCTACGGCGCGTTCCCGTCGCTGGAGAATGCAGCCAGTGATCTGGGCATGAGCGGGCGCACGCTGCGCCGCAAACTGGCCGAGGAAGGGACCAGCTACCAGCAGGAACTGGATGCCGTGCGCCAGAAGCTGGCGCACGAGTATTTCCAGCGCGGTGGCGAGTCGGTGACGGAGCTTTCCCTGATGCTCGGCTTTGCCGATTCATCGGCCTTTGCCAAGGCCTTCCGCCGCTGGACGGGTGTGTCACCCACCGAATATCAGGAGCAGCAGCGCGCCTGTTGATGTCGCCATTCTCTGCGTGATAGGTGCTCCTGTAGGTGCGGATTTATCCGCACGCGGCTGGCATTTCGTGGGGATTAACTGTGCGAATAAATCTGCGCCTACAAGATCGGCTTTTGGGTGGCTGCGGAAAGCGCCGTCAGTCGCTGCATAAGCTCATCAACA
>DAIRDY010000220.1:0-4085 GCA_036795935.1 Moraxellaceae bacterium
GGGATGTCCTGGCGGCCGAACTTGAGGTGCGACTCCACCATCATGCCGACGATGGACGTGTTGCCCTCCAGGATCTGGTTGGCGACGTTGTCCATGACCAGGGGCTGCAGTGCCGGGTCCTTGTTGGAGTTGGCGTGCGAGGCGTCGATCATCAGGTTCTTCGAGACCTTGGCCTTTTCCAGCTCGCGCTCGGCCAGCGCCACCGATACCGAATCGTAGTTCGGCTTGCCGTCGCCGCCACGCAGCACGACATGGCCGTAGGGATTGCCGTTGGTGTTGATGATGGCGATCTTGCCGGCACCGTCCATGCCCAGAAAGCTGTGCGGATTGGCCACCGACAAGAGGGCATTGATCGCGACCTTGAGACCGCCATCGGTACCGTTCTTGAAGCCGACCGGCGAGGACAGGCCCGAGGACATCTCGCGGTGTGTCTGCGATTCGGTGGTGCGGGCACCGATGGCGCTCCAGGCGATCAGGTCGTGCAGGTACTGCGGCGACATCGGGTCCAGCGCCTCGGTGGCGCAGGGCAGGCCCATCTCGTTCAGCTCGAGCAGCAGCTTGCGGCCGATATGCAGGCCGTCCTGGATCTTGAACGAGTCATCCATGTAGGGGTCGTTGATCAGGCCCTTCCAGCCCACGGTGGTACGGGGCTTCTCGAAATACACGCGCATCACCAGGTACAGCGTGTCCTTGACCTCGGCGGCCAGTGCCTTCAGCCGTTCGGCGTACTCGTGGGCGGCCTTCACGTCGTGGATGGAGCAGGGGCCCAGCACCAGGAACAGGCGGTGGTCGCGCCCGTCCAGGATGTTGCGGATGGTCTCGCGGCCCTGGAGCACGGTGGCGCGGGCGGCGTCGGACAGCGGCATCTCGCGCTTGAGCTCTTCGGGGGTGATCAGCAGCTCGATGGAGCGGATGTTCACGTTTTCAATGCGTGTTTCAGCCATTTCGGGTACCGGTGGTGCGCAAAAGAGCCCGATTCTAGGGGAGTGGCGGCGGTTTTCCCACGGGCAAGCAGGGCCCGGAGGCGGATTTTTGCGGGCAGCAAGCCGGCTGTCGCAGGATTGTCCACCTGCCTCGCGGGCGGCTGGCAGGCCCGAGAGGGCTGGACTATGCTGCAAACGTGTTAGGAACCACCGGCTTATAGCCGAAATGCAGTGCCCTGCCGGGGCCGGAGAGAGCATGAAGCTGCAACAGCTGCGCTACATCTGGGAAGTGGCCCACCACGACCTCAACGTGTCCCTGACCGCCCAGAGCCTCTATACCTCGCAACCCGGCATCAGCAAGCAGATCCGCCTGCTGGAAGACGAGCTCGGCGTCGAGATTTTCTCGCGCAGCGGCAAGCACCTGACCCGGGTGACGCCGGCCGGCCAGGCCATCCTTGCGATTGCCGGCGAGATCCTGCGCAAGACCGAGAGCATCCGCCAGATTGCCCTTGAGTACACCGACCAGAAGCGGGGCCACCTGTCCATCGCCACCACCCATACCCAGGCCCGCTACCGCTTGCCCAAGGTGATCGAGAAGTTCATTGCCCAGTACCCCGAGGTGGCCCTGCACATGCACCAGGGCACGCCCGAGCAGATTGCCGAAATGGCCGCTGACGGCACGGCCGATTTCGCCATCGCCACCGAGGCGCTGGACAATTATGGCGACCTCATCATGCTGCCCTGCTACCACTGGAATCGTTCCGTGGTGGTGCCCAAGTCGCATCCGCTGGCCTCGCGCCGCGAACTGACGCTGGAGGATGTGGCGCAGTATCCCATCGTCACCTATGTCTTCGGTTTCACCGGCCGCTCCAAGCTGGACGAGGCCTTCAAGATGGCGGGACTGACGCCGCGCGTGGTGTTCACGGCGACCGATGCCGATGTCATCAAGACCTATGTCCGGCTCGGTCTCGGCATCGGCATCATCGCGCACATGGCGTTTGATCCGGCAGTGGATGGCGGTGATCTCGTCGCGCTCGATGCCGGCCACCTGTTCGAGTCCAGCACCACCCGCATCGGCTTCCGGCGCGGCACTTTCCTGCGCGGCTTCATGTACGACTTCATGCGCGGCTTTGCGCCGCACCTCACGCGCGAGCGCATTGATGCCGCCGTGCTGGCGCATTCGCGCGGCGAGCTGGAGCAGGTGTTCGAAGGTGTTGACCTGCCCAGGCTGTGAAATGAACAGACATGAAAAAGCCGGCTTTTGCCGGCTTTTTCATGTCTTCAGGGCAGGAGCACCTACAGAAAGTCCAGATCCGGGTTGTTCTGCATGATCTCCTTGAGTTCTTCCTGCTCGCTGGTTTTCTGCTGCAGCACTTCCTTGACGAATTTCAGGTAGACGGTATGCACCTCGCGCCGGCCGTCATCATGCGTGACCACGAAGAACGGGGCGCGCTCCACGGACAGCTCGGTGGCCAGCAGCAGGCCGTCCGAGGCGGGGTCGCGCTCGTCGGCCACCAGCAGTTCGTCGATGAAGCGCATCTGGTTCTCGGCCTCCATGCGAGCCAGCACCTCGCCGCACTTGGGGCAGGGCGAGCCGTCGCGCAGGATCTTCTTCACCATCGTGATCTTCATCGGCAGGTCTCCGCTTGGGCCGCACAGGCGGCGTGGTGATGCGTCACTTCTTCTCGATGTTGCCGGCGTGCAGGCCGCACTCCTTCTTGGTGGCCTCTTCCCACCACCAGCGCCCCTCGCGCTCGTGCTGGCCGGGCAGGGTGGCACGGGTGCAGGGCTCGCAGCCAATGCTGACAAAGCCTTTCTCGTGCAACTCGTTGTAAGGCACGTCGAAGGCGCGGATATAGGCCCAGACCTCTTCCGAACTCCAGTTGGCCAGCGGATTGAACTTGGCCAGCACTTCGCCCGGACGCGAGAAGGCGCGGTCGGCCTGCACCACCGGGACGGCCTGGCGGGTGCCCGGACTCTGGTCCTTGCGCTGGCCGGTGATCCACGCATCCAGTGTCGTGAGCTTCTTGCGCAGCGGGCCCACCTTGCGGATGGCACAGCATTCCTGATGCGTGTCCTGGTAGAAGCTGAACAGGCCCTTGGCATTGACCATGGCCGACACCTGCTCGGGGTCCGGGAAGCAGACCTCGATCGTGATGCCATAGTGCGTGCGCACCTTCTCGATGAAGCGGTAGGTCTCCGCATGCAGGCGGCCGGTATCCAGGCTGAACACGCGGAACGGCCGGCCGGTCTTCACCGCCATGTCGATCAGCACCACGTCTTCGGCGCCACTGAAGGAGATGGCGATGTTGTCGAAGGAGTTCAAGGCCAGCTTGATGATGTCCTGCGGGGTCTTGGCGTCGTAGTCCTGGGCCCAGGACTGGAGGGTGGCCTCGGTAATGCTCATGGCGGATGGCTCGTATCGGGGCCGGCGCTGGTCGAGCGGCGCCGGGCGGAACGGAAAAGGCGGCCAGTCTAGCAGATGCCGCTCCCTCAGGCAGGGCCGCGATTGCAGCAGGGCAGGCGAGCCGGTACAGTTCGCGCCGTTCAAAAATCGCCTTGCCGGGAGTGCTGTGATGGAAATCGTCTGTCTTGATCTGGAAGGGGTGCTGGTCCCGGAAATCTGGATCAACTTTGCCAAGCGCACCGGCATCAAGGAACTGGAAGCCACCACCCGTGACATCCCCGATTACGACGTGCTGATGCGTCAGCGCCTGCGCATCCTCGACGAGCACAGGCTCGGCCTCAAGGACATCCAGGCCGTCATCGCCGACATGGGCCCGCTGCCCGGTGCCGGCGAGTTCCTGGCCTGGGTGCGCGAGCACTTCCAGCTCATCATCCTCTCCGACACCTTCTACGAGTTCGCGCACCCGCTGATGCGCCAGCTCGACTGGCCGACACTGATGTGCCACCGGCTGGAAACCGACGAGGCCGGCCGCATCAGCAACTACGTGCTGCGCCAGCCGGACCAGAAGCGCCAGGCCGTCAAGGCCCTGCATGGCCTGAACTATCGTGTGGTGGCCGCCGGCGACTCCTACAATGACACCGGCATGCTGTCCGAGGCTGACAAGGGCATCCTTTTTGATGCGCCCGACAATGTCATCCGCGAGTTCCCGCAGTTCCCGGTCACCCGCAATTACGACGAGCTGAAGGCCGAAATCC
>DAIRDY010000221.1:0-4069 GCA_036795935.1 Moraxellaceae bacterium
TTGCCCCCCTGCGCAATACCCGCCAGCTGCTGGGCCGGCTGGTGCGCAACCGCCGCTCGGTGGCGCGCGACCTCGGGCTCGTGGCGCGCAACGCGCGCACCATTCCCTGGATTGTTTTCCCGCTGCGCTCCGAGCGTGACGTGCGCCCGGAGTTCGCCCCCGAGAGCTACCAGAGCCGCTGGGAATACATCAGCGTGGTCGGGCAGATGGTGCTGCCGGTGCAGCGCGAGTCCGCTTCCGAGGGCACGCGCGTGGTGCTGCCGCCGAACTATGTCTGGCCGCCGGCCGGCAAGAACTCGAAGTGGTTCTTCCTGAACGGCATCTGCACCGCGCCGGCGATGGCGCTGCTCGAGGCCGAGGAACTGGCGCGCGCCTTCTACCGGCCCATCCACCTGATCCACACCCCCACCTATGGCGTGGTCTGGGATCTGTGGGACGCCATCACCGCGCGCACGCTGCGCAAGGACGGCAAACTGTCGCGGCCTGCCTTCAACATCGTGAAGAATGCGCTGCTCAGCCACGATCATGTGGTGCTGCTCAGCTACTCGCAGGGCACCATCATTTCCAGCTACATCGTGCGCAAGATCCTGAAGGACCCGGAATTGCGCCCGCATGCGCACAAGCTCGAGATCTACTGCCTGGCCGGTGTCGCCGACAGCCTGCACATCGACTACACGCTGACGGCCGAGCACGGGCATCCGGTGCCTTATGTCGAGCATTTCGCCAACGGCCAGGATTTCTTTGCGCGCATCGGCGTGCTCTCGCACTACTACTCCACGTCGGGTGCGGTGTTTGTCTGTCCCGAGCGCAAGGGCCACATGCTCACCGACCACTACATCGCCGGCATCCGCCGCGGCGATTACTGCCAGGGCCGCTCGCGGCTCAGCAAGTATGTGGCCGGCAACGAACCTGGCGAGCAGGATTACGTGGCCTTCGACCGCCGGCGCTGAGTGCCCGCGGACTGCAAGCCCTCCCGTTGATGAAAAAACCGCGCCACGGCGCGGTTTTTTCATGCCTGACATTCGCTGCTGTGCGGGCAATCACATTTTTTGTGCCGCTGTGCTGGCGCTTCACCGGACTGTCATCTTGGCTCACTAGTTTTGCCGGCTCAGGATGAGCTGCCGCCCTGCGGCAAAGCACAGGCAGTGCCCGTTGTCCGATTCATGATTCACGGGGGCATGATGCAGTCCGTAGCCGACGTGCGCCGGCTGGCGCAAGCCGTGACGCCGTTTTCACCCGACCTGCTGATCGAGGACGTCGCCGAGCGTTTCCTCGCGCCGGCACTGGCGCCCTACCTGTCGCTGCCGGTGGTCGATGCTGACGGCCATGTGCTCGGCATCATCAGCCGCTACCAGCTCAACGACATTTTCCTCAAGAAGTTCGGCCGCGACCTGTATGGCAAGCGCCCGGTCGCCGACTTCATGAAAACGGACTGCCTGCGTGTCGATGCCGGCCAGTCGGTGGCCGAGGCGGCGCAGTACATCGGCGCGCACATGCGCCTGCCGCTGTCCGAGGATTTCATCATCTGCGAAGGCGGCCGCTATGTCGGCGTCGGCGCCGTGCTCAGCCTGCTGGGTGCCATGGAGCAGCAGGTGGCAAAAAGCGCTGGCGAGCTGCAACACGCCTATCAGCGGCTGAAATCCTCGCAGGCACGGCTCGTGCAGTCGGAAAAGATGGCCTCGCTCGGCCAGATGGTGGCGGGCGTGGCACACGAGATCAACACGCCGCTCGGCTACGTGAAGAACAACGTCGAGATCGTGCGCGAGTTTGGCGGCCAGGCGCGGCAGATGGTCGAGGCCGCGGCGGCGCTGGCCGATGCGTTGCTGGACCCCGACGGCACCGATATTGCCGTCGCCGAAAAGCTGGCCGCCTTTGACGGGCTGCGCCAGATGCTGGCGCCGGAGCTGCTGTTCGAGGACATGGACAGCCTGTTCGGCGACACCTTCTTCGGGCTCGACCAGATCGGCGAGCTGGTCATGGGCCTGAAGAATTTCAGCCGTCTCGACCAGGCCATGACCGACAGCGTCTCGCTCAATGACTGCGTCAACAATGCGTTGCTGATTGCCCGCAACACGCTGAAGAACAAGGTCGAGGTGATACGCCAGTTCGGCGAGCTGCCGGCCATCCGCTGCGCGCCGTCACAGCTCAACCAGGTCTTCCTCAACCTGTTCACCAATGCCGCGCAGGCGATGGACGGGACAGGCCGTTTGCTGATCAAGACCTGGGCCGATGCGCAGCGTGTGTACTTCTCGGTCCAGGACAACGGGCGCGGCATGCCGCCCGAGGTCATGCAGCGCATTTTCGATCCTTTTTTCACCACCAAGCCGGTGGGCGAGGGCACCGGGCTCGGTCTTGCCATCTGCTGGCAGATCATCGAGCAGCATGGCGGCCGCATCCGTGTTGCCTCCGAAGTGGGGCGCGGCACCCGTTTCCTCATCGAACTGCCGTGCACGCCGGCCGCCGCCGAGACCCGTGCGCCGGCGGCGGCGCTGGCCGACTGAACAAGGAGTGATGGCATGGACATCAAGCCCAAGGTGCTGCTGGTGGACGACGAGGAGCGCATCCTGCGCTCGCTCGGCCTCCTGCTGCGCATGCAATACCAGGTGTTTGCCACCAGTGACGGCCACGAAGCACTGGCCATCCTGCGCCGCGAAAAAATCCATGTGCTGATTTCCGACCAGCGCATGCCGGTCATGACCGGCAGCGAGTTGTTGCGGCAGGCACGCGAGGTGTCACCCGACACCGTGCGCATCCTGCTCACCGGCTATGCCGATGCCGACGCGGCGCTGGCCTCGGTGAACGAGGGCGAGATCTTCCGCTACATCACCAAGCCCTGGGGGCCGAAGGAGCTGCGCGACACCATTGCGCAGGCCGCGGAAATTGCCGTGCGCCTCGAGGGCGCGACGCTGGCGCCGGCGCTGCCGGCCGCGCATGGCCGCCTGACCTGCCTCGTGCTCGACCGTGACGAAGCCACCTTCCAGGCGGTGCAGGACGTGATTGGCGCCCACCACGACGTGCTGTGGCGGCAGACCGTGACCGGTGCGCTGCAGGTGCTGGCCAGCCAGCCGGTGGCCATCCTCGTCACCGAGCTCAGCCTGGGCGACGAAGACCTGTCGGCGATGATCAAGCAGCTGAAGCAGGAGCGGCCGGAGCTGCTGACGCTGATCCTGACCTGCTTCAAGGACACCTCGCGCCTCGTCGACCTGATCAACCAGGCGCAGGTGTTCCGCTACCTGCCGAAACCGGTGCGCAAGGGACTGCTCGGGCGCAGCATCGAGTCGACGATTGCGCGCTACCAGGCCATGAGCACGCGTCCGGCGCTCCTGGCGACGCAGGCCGTGGAAAAAACGCAGGATGTCGCGGAGTTGCAGGTCGGCAGCAAGGTGGCCGAGTACCTGGCACGGCTGCGCGGCAAGACGGGGCGGCCGCAGCCGCAGCCGGCGGGGTGAGCGGCTTGCTGCAACGCCCGGCATGGGCATCTCCAGCAAACGCTGAGGGGGGTCAGTCGTTCTTTTCGGCAAACCAGCCGAGGAAGCGGCGGCGCTTTTTCGGCTCGGCGGGCAGGCGCAGCACGCGGGTGCCGGAGAGCTGGTCGTGCCAGCTGATGCCGGTGCGGCTCCACAGCATCCACAGGTAATTGAGCACGAAGCCGATCAGCATGCTCAGCAGTACGGCCTTGCTGCTGCCGTAGAGGACTTGCGCGATCAGCGCGCAGGCCAGCGGAAACAGGCAGGCGCTGGCGCAGCGCGCGAAGGCGTCGCGCCAGCGCGGCAGGCTGCCGTCGCGGCGCACCACTTTCAGCCGCCAGGTCTGCATCCCCAGGGTCTGGCCGATGCGTGTCCAGAAATAGCCGTAGAACAGCCAGGTCACCAGCACCAGTGCCGGGAACAGCACCAGCTGCCGGTACCAGTCGGGGACGACCGAGAGCTCCTTGCTGTCGGCGGCGGCATCGGGCGTGCCAAGCGGCACCAGAATGGCGGTGACAATCATCCACAGCGCCACCAGCAGCAGCCCGTCATAGACGATGCAGGCCAGACGCACGCGCAGGCCGGCGGGTACCGGGGCGGGC
>DAIRDY010000222.1:0-4061 GCA_036795935.1 Moraxellaceae bacterium
CCCCTGCGCCGGTGACCGCCGCGTGTCCGCAAGCCGTGGTCATTCCGTCGACGCCGGTGACGGTGAGCGCGCAGGCCGTCTGCCCCGCGCTGCCGACGACACCTGCCAAGCCCGAGCCGGTCACTGCGCGCTATCTGAAGTCAGACTGGAGTGCGCTGCCCGACTGGCCGGGCGCCGACCTCGCCGCGAGCTTTGCGGCCTGGCGCCAGAGCTGCACGCGCATCGGCCAGCGCAATGGCTGGGCGGCGCTGTGCAACGCCTCGGCGCTGGTGCCGGCGCAGGACCTGGCGGCACAGCAGGCCTTCTTCGAGCAGCATTTCCAGCCCTGGCAGATGGGCAGCTCCACCGGCGAGACCGAGGGCCTGATCACCGGCTATTACGAGCCCCTGCTCACCGGCGGCCGCGCGCCGAAACAAGGCCGCGTGCCGCTGCATGCGGTGCCCGCCGACATGCTGACCATTGATCTTGCCGGGCTGTACCCGGAGCTCAAGGGCATGCGCCTGCGCGGTCGCGTCGAGGGCAACAAGGTGGTGCCTTACTACGACCGCCGCGACATCGATACCGGCCGCGCCCCGCTTGCGGACCGCGTGCTGGTGTGGGCGGACGATCCCGTCGATGCCTTCTTCCTGCAGGTGCAGGGCTCGGGCCGCGTGCAGCTCGATGACGGCAGCCTGATGCGCGTGGGCTATGCCGACCAGAACGGCCATCCCTACCGCTCCATCGGGCGCTGGTTGGCCGACCAGGGCGAGCTGCCGCTGGAGCAGGTGAGCATGCAGCGCATCAAGGCCTGGGCGCAGGCGAATCCGGCGCGCCTGCCGGAGCTCCTGGCGGCCAACCCGAGCTATGTGTTTTTCCGCGAGCTGCCGGCCGGTGACGGCGGCCCCATCGGCGCGCTCAACGTGCCGCTGACCGACGGCGCCAGCATTGCCATCGACCCGAAATTCATTCCGCTCGGGGCGCCGGTCTATCTGGCCACCACGCGCCCGGACAACGGTGCGGCGCTGCACCGGCTGGTGCAGGCGCAGGACACCGGCGGCGCCATCCGCGGCCCGGTGCGCGCCGACTATTTCTGGGGCTTCGGCCATGCCGCGGGCGAAGTGGCAGGCAAGACCAAGCAGCGCGGCCGCCTGTGGCTGCTGTGGCCGCGCGGCATGGCGCTGCCCGAGGGCCGTTAGGGAGCCGCTGAAAAACCCTGCTATCGGGCGCCCTGCTTCGTTGCGTCCTCGCTCACCCCTCGCCTATCCATTTGATATGTCTCGGGGCTCGCTGCGGGGCGCCTCGCATGGCATCCCGCTATCAGCGTTTTTCAGCGGCTCCTTAGTCGCTGGCTGGAGTGTGCTTTTCGGCACGCGACGATGGATGCACCGGTGCTGCGCTGAAATGACAGATGTCCGCGCCGCGAGGGATGGCCGGGGAGGGCAGACGACCGGGGGCATGTCTTGTCCAGCGGCAAACCGCGACCGGCGGCCTATGATGGGAAAACACCCACCTGCCGGCCCGCCGCCATGTCCGATGCCGTCCGCCCCAGCTCCATGCTCGACCGCCTGCCCGGCATGGCCTACCGCTGCCATCACGACGATGCCCGCACGCTGCTGGAGCTGGCCGGCCAGGTCGAGGCGCTGACCGGCTACCGTGCGGCGGAGCTGCGTGACGGCACGCTCTGCCTCAGCGACCTTGTCAGCCCCGACGACCAGGAGCGCGTGCGCCTCGAGTTGCAGGACGGTCTCGCCAGCAACGGCGCCTTCGACCTCGAATACACCATCATCACTGCCGACGGCAGCCGCAAGCCGGTGCACGAGCACGGTGAGCTCATCCTGGGCGAGGACGGCGAGGCACAGCTGGTCGGTTTCATCAGCGACAACCGCGCGCGCACGGCCCAGCAGGACCGTCAGCGCCTGGCGCAGCGCGCCGTGGTGCAGGCTGCTGAAAATCCCCTGCAGGCCTCGGGCGACCTCTATGCCTATGCGCAGGTGCTGGCGCGCCTGCTCTGCGCCACCTTGCAGGTGCAGATCGCCGGCATCTGGCTGCTCGACGAGGAGTGCCGCACGCTGACCCAGTTCTGCGGCTACGACGCGGCACTCGACCGTTTCGACAACGGCATTGCGCTCTCCGCCCTCGACTACCCGCGCTATTTCGACGAGTTGATGAGCGGCCGCGCCATTGCCGCAGCCGATGCCCGCCACGACCCGGCCACCTCCGAATTTCGCGAAGGCTATCTGGTCCCGCTCGGCATCCTGTCCATGCTCGATGCCGCCATCCGCGTCGGCGGCCGCATTGTCGGCATGGTCTGCTGCGAGCACACCGGCCATGTCCGGCACTGGTATGCCGACGAAATCTCCTTTGCCGGCGAAATTGCCGACCAGATGGCGCAGGCCATGGTCGCGCGCGACAAGCAGGCCGCGCTCAGCGAGCTGCAGCGTGAACGCGGCAGCATCCGTGCGCGCACCGACTTCCTCGCCACCATGAGCCATGAAATCCGCACGCCCATGAACGGCGTGCTCGGCATGGCCGAGCTGCTCACGCACACGCCGCTCAACGAACAGCAGCGCGACTATGTCGGCACCATTCTCGAGTCCGGCAAGATGCTGCTGCACATCGTCAACGACATCCTCGACTACGCCAAGATCGAGGCCGGCAAGTTCCCCATCCATCCGCAGCCCTGTCATATCCGCGACAAGCTGTCGGCGCTCTGCCACCAGTTCGCGTTGCGTGCCGCCGATGCCGGCCTGCAGCTGCAGCTGCACATCGACCCCGGCCTGCCGCCGGTGGTGCAGTGCGATGCCGAGCGCGTGCAGCAGGTGCTGATGAACCTGATCGGCAACGCCATCAAGTTCACGCCGCAGGGTTTCGTGCGCGTGCATGCGCAGCGCCGCCGCGGCGATGCGGGCGACCATCTGGTGATCAGCGTGATCGACAGCGGCACCGGCATTGAGCCCGAGCTCTTGCCGACGCTGTTCGAGCCCTTCGAGCAGGGCCGCCAGAGCGACGGCCGCCAGGAGCGCGGCACCGGCCTGGGCCTCGCCATCTCGCGCCGGCTGGCCGAACTGATGGGCGGCACGCTGACCGCGGTCAGCACGCCGGGCCGCGGTTCCACCTTCACCGTCAGCCTGCCGCTGGAAGTGGGCGGCAGCACGGATGTGCCGGCAGCCGTGCCGGCGGCAGGGGCGGCGCGCCTGCGCCCCCTGCGTGTGCTGGTGGCTGAAGACAACCACATCAACCAGAAAGTCATTCTCGGCATGCTGCAGAAGTACCACGGCATTGCTGCCGACTGCTGCGACAACGGCGAGCAGGCACTGGCGCGCGTGGCCGAAGGCACGCCCTACGATCTCGTGCTCATGGATTGCGAGATGCCGGTGATGGACGGCTACGAGGCAACGCGGCGCATCCGTGCGCTGCCGGCGCCGCGCAACGCCGTGGCCATTGCCGCGCTGACCGCGCATGCGGTGCCCGAGTTGCGCGACAAGGCCTTTGATGCCGGTGTCGACCACTACCTGACCAAGCCGCTGAGCCGTGGCGCCGTCGAGGAACTGATACGCACGGTCGGCGAGGCCGTGCAGGCGGCCGCCACGGACAACCCGTCCTGACAGGCCAGCCGGCGGTGAATTCTGACCCTCTGCGGCGCTAGACAGCGTCGCCGGTTTTCACGCAGTGTGGCCGCGTCCCGATGCGACCGGATTGCCCGCCATGACCGCCACTGCCATGACTGCCTCTGCTAAAACCGTCCACGCCTTCCGCGACGATGCCCTTGCCGACCACGATGCCGTGGCCCTTGCCGCGCTGCTGCGTGCGGGCGAGCTGTCGGCCGCGGAAGTGACCGAGGCCGCCATCGCGCGCGCCGAAGCCGTGAATGACGCGCTCAATGCCATCCACCTGCCGACCTTCGAGCAGGCGCGTGCGCTGGCCGGACGCACGCCGGCCGGCGTGTTTGCCGACGTGCCCACCTTCATCAAGGACAACATCGACGTTGCCGGCCTGCCCACGCAGCACGGCTCGCAGGCGGTGCGGCCGGCACCGGCCGCGGGCAACCAGAGCTTTGCCCAGCAGTACCTGGCGCAGGGGGT
>DAIRDY010000223.1:0-2901 GCA_036795935.1 Moraxellaceae bacterium
GTTGATAGCCGTGCATGACTTCTCATGGAAGTCTGGGTTTGGCTTTCCAAGCCCAGTCATGACGGTCAAACCGCACGAAGATGCTCCAGCGTTTCCGGAAATTTTTCGACCAGTTTGATAAGCAGCGCGGCATGAGGGTTCGGCTTGCTTCTGCCTTGCTCCCAGCTTTCTACCGTTCGGGGGTTGGTCCGGATGGCCCGTGCAAAGACGGCACGCGATAAGTGCAGATCTTCACGCAACTTGCGCAACTCGGCTGGCTCGACCTCGGGTATCTCCATGGGCTCCAGATGTACCCGCTTTAGCGTCAGCTTCCCTTCGCGCTCGCCTTGAAGGGCATTCAGTCCCTCTTGCAACTCGCTCAGCATGTTCCGCTTCTTCATGTCATTTCACCTTGCTGCTGGTAGGTTTGCCTTTCGGCTTGGCTCGCGTCGCTAACGCTTGGTCCAACAACGCCTTGAAGATGTCCCGTTCCTTATCGGTCAGGTCGGCCATCTCATCCTTGTTGTAGAGGGTGAACAGCCAGAACTCGTAGCCCTGGACCCAGTAGTAGTAAATGACGCGCAGGCCGCCGCGCTTCCCCTTGCCTCGCTGTTTATCCTCAAACCGAACTTTTCTCAGGCCCCCGGTGCCGCGTATAACGGCTCCTGCCTCGGGGTTTGCCAGCAGCATGGTTTGCAGTTGCCGGTAACCCTCGTCGTCCAGGTAGTCCCCTCGGTACCGTTCAAATGGCGGTAACTCGACAAAGCAGGGCATGGGCGGGTCGGCTTGTGGCATAAGGCAAGGCCGCTGGTTGGGGGCCGGCCAACTATACGTAAATATCGTACAGACTGGCAATCTGATCTTCCCCCGGCCCGGCGTTTGACCCGTCGCAGGCCCCTCGCTACTGTTCGCGCTTTCCTTCCTGCCGGTATCCCGACATGGCCCGCAAACCCCAAGCGATTGATTTTGAAAAGGCACTGGCCGATCTGGAGGGCCAGGTGCATCGGCTGGAGAGCGGCGAGCTGAGTCTGGAGGAGGCCCTGAAGGCCTTCGAGGCCGGCATCTGCCTGACCCGTGACTGCCAGCAGGCGCTGGCCGAGGCCGAGCAGAAGGTGCAGCTGCTGCTGGAAAAGGGCGACGGCAGCACCGAGCGCCGCGACTTTTTCGAGGACGGGGATGAAGACGCCTGAGCTGCTCGCGGCCACGCAGGCACGCATGCCCGGGGCGCTGGCGGCCTTTCTGGCGCGCCAGAACCCGCTGGCGGAGCGCCTGTCGGCGGCCATGCGCCATGCCGTGATGAACGGCGGCAAGCGCGTGCGCCCGGCACTGGTGCTGGGTGCGGCCGAGGCCGCCGGCGCCACGGTGGCGGCAGCACTGCCGGCGGCGCTGGCCGTCGAGCTCATCCACTGCTATTCGCTGGTGCACGACGACCTGCCCTGCATGGACGACGACGACCTGCGTCGCGGCCAGCCCACCTGCCACAAGGCCTTTGACGAGGCCACCGCGCTGCTTGCCGGCGACACGCTGCAGGCGCTGGCCTTCCTCTCGCTGACCGACAGCCCGCTGCCGCCGGCGGTGCAGGCGGCGCAACTGGCGCGCCTGGCGCATGCCGCGGCCGACATGGCCGTGGGCCAGGCGCTGGACCTGGCCGGCGAGGGCCAGGCGCTGGATCTTGCCGCGCTCGAGACCGTGCACCGCCACAAGACCGGCGCGCTGATCCGCGCCAGCGTCGCGCTGGGCGCCATGGCGGCGGATGCCGATGCCGCGACGCTGGCGGCGCTCGACACCTATGCCGACCGCCTGGGCCTGGCCTTCCAGGTGCATGACGACGTGCTCGACGTCATCGGCGACACCGCCCGCATCGGCAAGACCGCCGGCAAGGACGTGGCGGTGGCCAAGTCCACCTATCCCGCGCTGCTCGGGCTGCCGGCGGCGCAGGCGCTGGCCGTGCGCCTGCATGACGAGGCCGTGGACGCGCTCGCGCCCCTGGGCGCCGCCGCCGACCCGCTGCGCCGGCTGGCCGACTTCCTCGTCGACCGCGACCACTAGGCTCCCCTGCAAACCTGCGCGCCCGGCGCCCTGACACGCCGGTCCGCGCGACGGGCGCCGCCACCTGCTTGTCCGCGTTTGCAGCCGGCACGGCCGGGCTATAATCGCCGCCCTGCCAGGAGCCGCGATGTTCACCGAGATCCCCCGCCAACGCCCCGACACGCCCCTGCTCGACCAGGTCCCCACGCCGGACAAGCTGCGCCAGCTGCCGCCCGAGGCGCTGCCGGCGCTGGCCTCCGAGCTGCGTGAATACCTGCTCTGGTGCACCGGCCAGACCGGCGGCCATTTCGGCGCGGGCCTCGGCGTGGTCGAACTCAGCATCGCGCTGCACTACGTCTACAACACGCCGGCCGACCGGCTGGTGTGGGACGTCGGCCACCAGGCCTATCCGCACAAGATTCTCACCGGGCGCAAGGAGCAGATGCTCACCATGCGCCAGAAGGACGGCCTCGCCGCGTTCCCGCGCCGCGAGGAGTCCGAATACGACACCTTTGGTGTCGGCCATTCCTCGACCTCGATTTCCGCGGCGCTCGGCATGGCCATCGGCGCGAAGATGAGCGGCAGCACGCGCCGCGTCTGCGCCATCATCGGTGACGGCGCGATGACCGCAGGCATGGCCTTCGAGGCGCTGAACGATGCGGCGCACCAGGGCGCCAACATGCTGGTCATCCTCAACGACAACGGCATGTCCATCTCGAAGAATGTCGGCGGCCTGTCCAACTATTTCGCGCGCATCTGGGCCAGCAAGACCTATATCGCGTTGCGCGAAGGCGGCAAGCGCGTGCTGGCCTCGATGCCGGCCACGCTCGGCATTGCGCGCCGCACCGAAGAGAGCATGAAGCATCTGGTGAATTCGCCGGGCGCGCTGTTCGA
>DAIRDY010000223.1:3001-4059 GCA_036795935.1 Moraxellaceae bacterium
GAAGGCCAGAAGCCGGTGGTGGCCATTTATTCCACCTTCCTGCAGCGTGGCTACGACCAGCTGGTGCACGACATCGCGCTGCAGAACCTGGACGTGACCTTCGGCATCGACCGCGCGGGCCTTGTCGGCGAGGACGGCCCGACCCATGCCGGCGCCTATGACTACGCCTACATGCGCACGATTCCGAACATGGTGATCATGGCGCCGTCGGACGAGAACGAGTGCCGCCAGATGCTGACCACGGCCTTCGAGCACAAGGGTCCGGCGGCCGTGCGCTATCCGCGCGGCACCGGCCCGGGCGCTGTCATCGAGAAGGCGCTGAGCCCGCTGCCGCTGGGGCGTGGCGTGAAGAAACGCGACGGCAAGCGCGTGGCCATCCTGTCCTTCGGGGCCTTGCTGCCGGCAGTGATGAAAGCGGCCGATGCGCTGGATGCCAGCGTGGCCGACATGCGCTTCGTGAAGCCGCTGGATGTGGCACTGGTGCAGGAGCTCGCCGCCACGCACGAGCTGCTGGTGACGGTCGAGGAGCATGCGGTGATGGGCGGCGCCGGCTCTGCCGTCAACGAATGCCTGGCCGCCTCCGGCATCGTGCGCGGCGTGCTCAACCTCGGCATTCCCGATGCCTTCATCGAGCATGCCTCGCCGGCCGAAATGCTGGCCGAGTGCGGGCTGGATGCCGCGGGCATCGAAGCGGCGATCCGCGCGCGCCTCGGCAGCTGAGCGGATTTCCGGGAATAAAAAAACGGCGCGATCATCGCGCCGTTTTTTTATGGCTATCCGCCATGGAGGGCTACCCGATCAGTGCGCGCTCCGGCGGGAAAAATTCCAGGCAGTGTCGCTTCAGGCGCGAAATCGGCGGCGTCGGCAGCTGGCGCCGGCTTTCGCAGAGTGAAGGATCGAGGTGGTGGCGGATGAACAGCGCGATGGCGACTTCAGCCTGCCGGCGGCTGGCATAAGGCCCTTCGAGCGTGCCTTCGCGGGTGAGGAAGAAGAAGCGGCCGTTCTCGCTGATGACGCGGTCGCTGCGGAAATGCACGCCGTCCTGCGGATCACTGTTG
>DAIRDY010000224.1:0-2876 GCA_036795935.1 Moraxellaceae bacterium
TGGGGCGCCATGGAGCGCTCCATCGACGTGCAGGTCTCGCGCCTGCGCCGCCTGATCGAGGACAACCCGTCCAAGGCCCGCTACATCCAGACCGTCTGGGGCGTGGGCTATGTGTTCGTGCCCGACGGCGCGCAATGACCTTTCCTGCCGAGTAATCCCGTGATCCGTTTCAACAAGCTGCTGAACCGCCTGAAGCCGCGCTCCACCGTCTGGCGCACCAGTCTCGTCATCGCCATTGCCGTGCTGGTCAGCCAGTACCTGTCGATCGCCTTCTTCTGGACCAATCTCTACGAGCCGGAGCTGCGCCAGCATGCGCATTACACCGCCGTGCACATCGACCTGCTGCGCGAAGCCGAAAAAACAGCCGCGCAGAATCCCGAGACCCTAGAAATGCAGCGCTGGGTGAAGCGCGCCACCGGCATCGAGATCGTGCGCAATGCCGACGAGTTCCCGACGCTCAAGGACAAGCCGCTGATCGCAACATTTACCGACGTGGTGGCCCGCCAGCTCAGCCAGGAGCTGAACGAGCCGGTGACGGTGTACTTCAAGTTCAAGCCGACACCGGTGTTCTGGATCCATGTGCCCTCGATGAAGGATGTGTGGGTGCGCGAGCCGCTGCTGTTCTTCGCGCACTACAACCCGTGGATCATCATCGCCTGGATCATCGGCGTGCCGCTGTTGTCGCTGATCGCCATCGTCATCCTCGTGCGCCAGCTGAACCGGCCGCTGAAGCGCCTGCAGTTGGCGGCGCTGCGCGTCGGCAAGGGCCAACATGCCACCATGCTGGAAACCCAGAGCGGGCCGATGGAAATCCGCGCCGTGAACCGCGCCTTCAATCAGATGACGCGGGAAATCCAGCAGGCAGTAAAAGACCGCGCCTTCATGCTGGCCGGCATCTCGCACGACCTGCGCACGCCGCTGACGCGCCTGCGCCTGACCGCAGAAATGATGAAGGACCGCGAGCTGGCCGAGGGCATGGTGCTCGACATCCAGGACATGGACGCCATCCTCGACCAGTTCATCGCCTACACCCGCGACGGCTCGGACGAGGCCGTGGAGCTGGGCAGCCTGGACCTGCTGGTGGCGGAAATCGTCGGCCAGTATGCACAGCAGACGGACATCCGTTTCACGCCGGGCCAGCTGCCGGACATGCCGATGAAGCGGCTGTCGCTGAAACGCATGCTGGACAACCTGATCAGCAATGCGCTGCGCTATGGCGGTGCCCCGCTGGCGCTACGCACGGAAGTGGGCGAAAAGGCCGTGCATCTCGTGCTGCGCGACCATGGCCCCGGCATCGACGAGGCGGACCTGCCGCAGCTGCTGCAGCCCTTCGTGCGCGGCGAGAGCGCGCGCACCACGCAGGGCTCCGGCCTCGGCCTCGCCATCGTGGCGCGCATCGTGCGCATGCATCACGGCCAGCTCGACATCCGCAACCATCCGGAAGGCGGACTGGAAGTTGCCATCACGCTGCCGCTGAACCGGCGTCCGGGCCGCGCCTGAGTGCGTGCGCGCCAATGAAAAAGCCGGCAACTGCCGGCTTTTTCATGTCTGCCACGGGCACGCCAGACGTCAGTGCAGCTGCCCGGGATGGCCGGCGCCGCCGCGCAGCAGCTGTTCCACGTCGATGGGGTCGAAGCGGTATTCCTGGTGACAGAACTGGCAGCTGATCTCGATGCTGCCCTGCTCGGCCAGGATGTCGCGCAGCTCGGCCTCGCCCAGCGACAGCAGCACCTGCTCGGTGCGCTCGCGCGAACAGGTGCAGCGGAAGCAGACATCTTCGGCAGTATGCAGCTCGACGGTTTCTTCGTGATACAGCCGGTACAGCAGCTCGCTGGCCGGCAACTCCAGCAGTTCGTCCGCCTGCACGGTGTCGGTAAGCTGGGTCAGGCGCGGCCAGATGTCGGCATCCTCGCCCTGGTCATGCCCGGGCAACACTTGCAGCAGCAGGCCGGCGGCCGCCTCGCGGTCGGCCGCCAGCCAGAGCCGGGTCGGCAGCTGCTCGGACTGCTGGAAATAATGCTCGATGCAGGCCGCGAGGTGATGACCCTGCAGGGGCACGATGCCCTGATAGCGCTGGCCGTCGGCGGGGTCGATGGTGATGGCGAGCTGGCCGTTGGCAAACAGCTGCTCCAGCGGCATGGCGGCGCAGCTGTCGTCCCAGTCCTCGCCGGGCTGGGCAATGGCGCGCACTTCGCGGCGATGGTTGCACTCCACCATCAGCATCGCCAGCGGGCCTTCGCCGCGGGCCTGCAGGATGAGGGCGCCTTCGAACTTGAGCGTGCTGGCCAGCAGCACACAGGCGGCCATGGCCTCGCCGAGCAGGCGCACGACCGTTTCCGGATAGTCATGGCGGTCCAGCACCTCGGCCAGGGTGGCGTCCAGTTGCACCAGCTCGCCGCGCACCGGGCTGTCGCTGAAATGGAATCGCTGGATGAAATCGCTCATGACCGGTCTCCGCAGGGGGCGCCAGTCTAGCAGCCCCGCTGCCTGCGCCGCAGCCGCCCGCCCGTCACAACATTTCCCGGCTTGACCGCCGGCGATGCGGCGCTTAGGGTGGCGCGACACCGGCAAGCGCTTGTTCTGCCAGTCATTTCAGACTGCTGCGCTTGTCAGGTCTCCGGCCTCGACTACGCTTGTGAGGCCAGTCAAAAGGAACCTCCCGGGAGAGACCCCAATGAACCGCACCCGCCTTGCCCTCGCGCTTCTGCTCGCGCCGCTCGCCGCCACCGCGCAGGCCGAAATCACCTTCACCCCCATGGCCAGCTACCACTTCTTCGATGGCGAAAAGGAAACGGAAGATCACGAAGGCTATGCCCTGGCACTGGGCTGGCGCTTCACGCCGGCACTGGCGCTTGAACTGCACCATGGCCGCACCA
>DAIRDY010000224.1:2976-4054 GCA_036795935.1 Moraxellaceae bacterium
TCGGTGCCTTCTACCGTTTCAACCAGAACGTGGCGCTGCGCGGTGAAGTGCGCAACGTGCACAACCATGACGAAAGCCTGAACGACCAGCTGGCCCTGCTCGGCCTCGAGTTCTCGCCGGCCGGTGCCGTGCAGGCGGCTCCGGCCCCGCTGCCCGAGCCTGAGCCTGCACCGGTGGAAGAGCTGGCCGCCGAGCCCGAGCCCGTGATTGAGGCGCCGGCCGACAGTGACGGCGACGGCGTGACCGACGATCTGGACAAGTGCCCGAACACGCCGGCAGGCGTGCAGGTCGGCAAGGCCGGCTGCCCGCTGGATGCCGACAAGGACGGCGTGCCTGACTACCTCGACAAGTGCCCGGATACCGCGGCCGGCGTGGTGGTTGATGATGCCGGTTGCCCCAAGATGCTGACCGAGACCATCAGCAAGCAGCTGTCGGTGACCTTCGATTCCGGCAAGGCCGTGGTGAAGGACGAGTTCAAGGCCGAAATCGCTGAAGTCGCCGCGCTGCTCAAGCAGTACCCGACCACCAGCGCCGAGATCCAGGGCCACACCGACTCCAGCGGCAACAAGGCGCTGAACGAGAAGCTGTCGCAGCAGCGTGCCGACGCCGTGATGGCGGTGCTGGTCAATGAAATGGGCGTGGATGCCAGCCGCGTCACCGCGACCGGTTACGGCCCCAGCCAGCCGGTGGCCGACAACGCCACGGCCGAAGGCCGCGCCAAGAACCGTCGCGTGGTCGCCATCATCAGCGGCGAAGCCAAGCGCGTGATCCGCAAGAAGTAAGCGCCCGCAACAAACAAAAGGCCGCCCTCGGGCGGCCTTTTGTTTTCTGGCGGCAAGGGCTCAGTGCTGGCCGAAGATGTCGCGGAACATCGCATAGTTGCTGGCAAACAGCAGCGGCAGCACCACCAGCCAGCCCAGCATCAGCGGCAGCGCGCCCACCACCAGCAACACCATCGCCACGACACCGTAGACCAGGAAAGGCAGCCAGTTGCGCAGGCAGGCACCGAAGCTCGCCTGCATCGCCGCCACCGGCCCCATGCCGGCAAAAAACACCAGCGCCGGGGCAAACCAGTAGG
>DAIRDY010000225.1:0-4052 GCA_036795935.1 Moraxellaceae bacterium
CGGCGCGCCGGCAGCCCTGGAAGCGCAGAAGAAGGGCAAGGTGTCCTTTTTCCTCTGCGCCGAAGACATCAAGGCGGGGGTGCAAGGCGTGGGCAAATACGCCTTCAGCTCTTCCGTCCTGGGTGCCGTACAGGGGGCCACCATGGCCGAATGGGCCTACCACAAGCGCAACATGCGCCAGGCCTATGTGCTGCTGGACACCACCATCGAGTACAACAAGGGCCTCTGCACCGGCTTCGACTGGATGGCGCCGCAGCTCAAGGGTGTAACCATCGTCGGGCGCGACAACTTCAAGAACGGCGACGCCTCGATCGCCGCGCAGATCTCGCGCATCAAGGCGCTGCCCAGGGAGCCCGACGCGATCATGCTGTGCTCCTACATTCCGGGCGCCGCCAGCGCCGTGCGCCAGTTGCGCGCGGCGGGCATCCAGTCGCTGATCCTCAACGGCGCCGCTGTCGACGGCAGCTACTGGCTGGACTCGGTGCCAGGGCTGTCGAACTTCGCCGTCCCGGTGCAGGGCTCGGTGTATGGCGATGACCCCAATCCCCAGGTCGAGGCCTTCAACAAGACCTTCGCCACACGCTACGGCGCCCGCCCGTCCAACACCTTCGCCTACCCCGGCTATGTGCTGATCGAAGTCTGGGCCAAGGCCGTGCAACGAGCCCAGAGCCTGGACGCCGACAAGGTCACCGCCGAACTGGAAAAGATGCGCGGCGAGCCCACGCTGGTCGGCCCGCGCACCTTCAGCAAGGACATCCACCACCAGAACCAGGCTCGCCTGCTGATCTCGGAAGTCAGGGCGGGTAAACCCGGCATCGTGGACGAGTGGACGATTTCCAACCCGGTGCCTCTGCCCGTCCTGCTCAAGCGCTGACCCCCAGACATACGTGCTCTGCACCTTCGCCTGCCGGATCGATGACGTCGCATGCGGCGTCCGTGCTTCGGCCATTCTGCTATCGGATTCATCTGCATGACCACCGCCCATTCACCCCTTCTCCAACTCAAGGACGCCAAGCTGCTGCGCACCTCGGCGCTGATCAACGGCCAGTGGCTGTCCGGGACCGCCCGGTTTGCCGTGACCGACCCTGCAACAGGTCAAAAGCTGGCCGATGTCGCCAACCTGGGGCCCGCTGACGCCGAGGCTGCGATCGCAGCGGCCGACGCGGCACTGGCAGCATGGAAGACGACCACGGCCAAAGAGCGCAGCAACGTCCTGCGGCGCTGGTACGACCTACTGATGGCCAACGTGGACGACCTGGCCCGCATCCTGACGGCCGAGCAAGGCAAGCCTTTCGCGGAAGCCAGGGGCGAAGTCATCTACGGCGCCAGCTTCGTCGAATGGTTCGCCGAAGAGGCCAAGCGCGTGTCCGGCGAAGTCCTGCCGCACTTCGACAACAACCGCAGGCTGTCGGTGCTGCGCCAGCCGATCGGCGTGTGTGCCGCGATCACGCCCTGGAACTTTCCGCTGGCCATGATCACGCGCAAGGTCGCGCCGGCCCTTGCGGCAGGCTGCACCGTGGTGATCAAGCCGGCCGAGTTCACGCCGTTGACGGCGCTGGCCGCGGCGGAACTGGCCGTGCGCGCAGGCATTCCTGCCGGCGTGCTGAACGTGCTGACGGCGGATGCCGACAACAGTGTCCAGGCCGGCAAGGTGTTCTGCGCGAGCGACACCGTGCGCCACATCAGCTTCACCGGCTCGACCGAGGTGGGGCGGATCCTGATGGCGCAGAGTGCACCGACCATCAAGAAGCTGGCTCTGGAGCTCGGCGGCAACGCCCCGTTCATCGTGTTCGATGACGCAGACCTCGAATCCGCAGTGGAGGGAGCCATCGCCAGCAAGTACCGCAATGCGGGTCAGACCTGCGTGTGCGCGAACCGGATCTACGTGCAGGAGGCGGTGTACGACGCCTTCGTCGAGAAGTTCAGCGCCAAGGTCAGCGCGTTCAAGATTGGTAACGGCTTCGACGAGGGGGTGGTCCAGGGGCCGCTGATCGAGCCGGCGGCAGTGGACAAGGTCCAGCGTCACCTGGACGACGCGAAGGCCAAGGGCGCGCGCGTCACGGTCGGCGGAAGCCGCTTGCAGGGGCAGTTCTTCCAGCCGACCGTGCTGGCCGAGGCCAGGGCCGACATGCTGTGCGCGAGCGAAGAAACCTTCGGCCCGCTGGCGCCAATTTTCAGGTTCAAGACCGAGGCTGATGCTATCGCTGCTGCCAACAGCACCGAGTTCGGGCTCGCCAGCTACTTCTACAGCCGCGACATCGGCCGCATTACCCGGGTGGCCGAAGCGCTGGAGTGCGGGATTCTGGGCGTCAATGCCGGGGTGATCGCCACCGAGCACGTGCCGTTCGGCGGTGTGAAGCAATCCGGGCTAGGTCGCGAAGGCTCGCGCCACGGCATGGACGAGTACCTGGAGATGAAATACATCTGCGTGGGCGATGTGCTCCGTTGATCCGAACTCATGACCATTTTGAAAGAGACACCATGAACAGCAGCATTGCGCAAAAGGATGTCGCAGCCCATCTGCATTCCTACACCAACCTGGTTCAGGCCGGTCAGGTCGAGCCCCTGGTCATCGTTCAGGGCGATGGCATCCATGTCGTCGACGATAGGGGTCGCCGCTATCTGGAGGGCATGTCCGGTCTGTGGTGCGCGTCCCTGGGATTCAACCACCCGCGGCTGATTGCGGCGGCGACGCAGGCCTTGAATACGCTGCCGTACTACCACACGTTCTATCACCGGACGAACAATGCAGTGGCCGAACTTGCCGAGCGCTTGTTGGCCGTTGCGCCCGCTCCGATGGGCAAGGTATTCTTCGCCAATTCAGGATCCGAAGCGAACGACAGCGCGGCGAAGATGGTGTGGTATTACCACAATGCCATTGGAAAGCCGCAGAAGAAGAAAATCATTGCCCGACGCAATGCCTACCATGGCGTCACGGCAGTGGCGGCTAGCATGGGCGGTTTGGCAAGCAACCACAATGACTTCGATTTGCCCATTTCCACCCGGTTCTTGCACACCGAATGTCCGCACCTGTATCGCAATGGGCTGCCGGGGGAAACGGAAGAAGCCTTCGCGACGCGCCTGGCCGGGCTACTGGAGCAGCAGATCCTGCAGGAGGGGCCCGAGACGGTCGCGGCATTCATCGCCGAGCCGGTAATGGGGGCCGGTGGCGTCATCGTTCCGCCGGCGGGGTATTTCGAGAAGGTGCAGGCCGTGCTCCGCAAGTACAACGTGCTGATGATTGCCGACGAGGTGATCTGCGGTTTCGGGCGCACTGGCAACATGTTCGGTTCGACGACATTCAACATCCAGCCCGACATCCTGACCTGCGCCAAAGGCCTGTCGTCGGCCTACATGCCGATCTCGGCGGTGATGGTGAGCGCGCAGGTTTACGAGGCCATCGCCCAGAACAGCGCCCGCCACGGCAGCTTCGGCCACGGCTACACGTACTCGGGCCATCCGGTCGCCGCCGCGGTGGCACTGGAAGTCCTCAAGGTCTACGAGGAGGACAACATCGTCGCGCGGACGCGGGACTTGGCTCCACAGTTCGGTGGAGCCCTGCGCCGCCTCGCGCAGCGCCGACACGTCGGGGAGGTGCGCACCATCGGCTTGATCGGCGCCATCGAACTGGTGCAGGACAAAGAGAAAAAGGTCGGGTTTACCGATCGCAAGTCAGGTGTCACAGTGGCGCAGTACGCGCAGGAAGAAGGCTTGATCGTTCGCGCGCTGGGCGATGCCGTTGCGTTCTGCCCGCCGTTGATCATCGAGCCGAAGCAGGTGGATGAACTGTTCTCACGATTCGATCGCGCATTGGATCGTTTCGAACGCGAGATTCACTAAACGACTGTTTCATTGATGGCGAAGAGGCCGGGTTGGATGCCCGGCTTCTTTTTTTTTGGGGTGGCGCTCCGCCTGTGACAGGAGGCGCACCCCTGCTCAATGGTGAAGCCGCCGGTTCGAGCGTGCTTTCTCGATATCGATTCCATCAACTCCCATGAAGGGGTCTCCTCGTTTTCAGTGCAATAAGTGACGGTACGAAAAGCTAGCACTGG
>DAIRDY010000226.1:0-4045 GCA_036795935.1 Moraxellaceae bacterium
CGGGTTTGCCTTTGCAGCGCCCTCGTATATCATGCGCGCCTCGCGTCGACCCCCGGTGGGCGCGTCCCGGTGAGGTGGCCGAGTGGTTGAAGGCGCACGCCTGGAAAGTGTGTGTACGTTAATAGCGTACCGAGGGTTCGAATCCCTCCCTCACCGCCAGACACAAACAAAACGGCCCGCCTTGTGCGGGCCGTTTTGTTTGTGTCTCCCGGGGAGCGGTCGGACGAGAACGCGAGCGGGTTCGACAAAACGGCCAGGGAGGGCCGGTTTGGACGCAGGCGCGCGCCTGTGGTCGCGCAGGGACGGCGGGCAGGAAAGCCCGCCGCAATCCCGACAGTTGTCAGTCACCGCACTGCTGCGTGTTACATCAACGGCCCGCCTTGTGCGGGCCGTTTTGTTTGTGTCTCCCGAAGCGCCGCCGGACGAGCATACGCAAGCCGCCGGCCGCAGGGGTTCATGTCTCCTTGAACGGATTCAGGCGATTGCCGAGCTGGTACTGCAGCGCGATGGGCAGCGGCCGCACACTGCTGGCCACCAGCTTGTTGACGAGGCCCGGCACGCAGACCGGCTTGCCTTTCATCACCGCCTCCCAGCCTTCGCGCACCACCTCGTCCGCCTCCTGCCAGAGCAGGCCGGGCAACCTGTCGGCGGCATCACGCGTGCCCATCGTGTCGTGGAATTCACTGCGCGTGAAGCCCGGGCAGAGGGCGGTGACATGGATGCCCTGCGGCTTCAGTTCCATGTCCAGCGACTGCGACATGCCGAGCACATAACTCTTGATGCCGGTGTAGAGCAGGCTGGCCCCCGGCGGTGAAAACGCGGCCAGCGACGACAGGTTGATGATGCGTCCCCAGCCGCGTGCGCGCATGCCGGGCAGCACGCGGTGGCAGAGTTCGGTGACGGCGGTGACCATGAGCTGGATTTCCGCGGCCAGTGCGGGCCAGGGCGTGTCGGCAAATGCCGTCTTGCCGGAGAGGCCGGCATTGTTGATCAGCACATCGATATCCAGGCCCTGGCGTTCGGCAAAGGCCATGATGGCGGCCGGTGCCGCCGGATCGTTGAGGTCGGCGGCAAAGCTGTGGCAACGCACGCCGTGCGCGCGGGCGAGTTCGTCCGCCAGTGCCGCGAGCCGGTCGGCGCGCCGTGCCACGAGCAAGAGGTCATGGCCGCAGGCGGCGAGATGGCGGGCAAAAGCGGCACCAATGCCGGCAGAGGCGCCGGTAATGAGGGCCGTACGGGGGGCTGTGTTCATGATGTCCTCAGGGTGTGAAAAAGGCGGGGGTTTCCCGCGGTCCGACATGAAAGCCGCGGCGCTCCCGGCCGATGTCGCCGCGGTAGGGGGCGCCGGGACCGGCCAGCAGGAAAGGGTAGGGGATCTGGCGCTGGGCGCGGGTGAAGCCCCAGGTGCCGATGCCGAGGTAAAGCCCGGTGTCCAGCCGCCGCACCTCGTCCACCATGTGCACGCTGCCGCAGGCGGAATGGAAATGGCGGTAGACGAGCTGGTAGGCCGGGCGTCCGTCAAAGCGCGAGGGCGCCAGCCGCGTCAGCATGGGGTAGCGCTGGACGATGCGGCCCTGTTCCAGAAAGGTGTTGTAGCCGCGGCCCGTGGTTGCATCCACCGGGCGGAAGGCCTTGCACAGCCAGGCGCGCCAGGGGTTGGCCAGCACCGCCTGCCCGGCCAGCGTGGCCAGCCAGTTTGGCTGTGCCAGCAGGCGGGCCGCGTATTCGCCATGCATTTCGGCAATATCCGGCGCCTCCAGCGCCAGGAAGTGTTCGAGCAGGCCGGTGGTTGAAAGCCCGCGCAGCGCATCCGCAGAAGCCGTCATGGCTACCTCTTGTTGAATATGATTCAACTTAATGCTAATCAATTTGTTGAACGATATTCAACAATGTCTAGAATGGGGGCGACGAGCGGCAAAGACAGACCGTCACGACCGGGGGAGACATGGCGCGTACCAAGCGGGAGCAGGACCGGGAGGCCAAGCGCGAGGAAATCGTGGCGGCGGCCCGGACGCTGTTTGTGGAGGAGGGCTACGAGGCCGCTTCGATGAGCCGGCTCGCGGCCGCGGCCGGTGTCGCGCCCAACACCATCTACTGGTATTTCCGGGACAAGGACGAGGTGCTGGTGGCGGTGCTGGAGGCCGAGTTCACGGCGCGGGCGGCCGAGTACCTGCAACTGCCGCTGACCGACCGCACCGAGCGCCTGCTGTGGGTGGTGGACCGGCTTGCCGCGGTCAGTCGCCTGGTGGCCACCGTGCATGGCCGGCTGGTGCTGTCGCCCGCCATCAATCTCTGGCACGAGCGTTTCCACCTGCTGACCGAAGGGCTGTTGCGCGAGGAGTTGCGGCAGGCGGGCGTGGCGCCAGCCGTGCTGGATGCGCGCGTGAAGATCAGCGTGTTCACGGTCGAGGGCCTGCTGTCCCACAACCTGCCGGCGGCGGAACGGCGCGCGATCTGTGCCGCGCTGCTGGCATAGGAAGGGACGTGTGACAGGCGCTCTACGCAGCCTTGCTGCATGGCGCCGGTCCCCGGAAATGAAGAAGCCCCGCATGGCGGGGCTTCTTCATTTCTGGGGAGGGCCTCAGGCGAGGTCGAAGCGGTCCAGGTTCATGACCTTGGTCCAGGCGGCGACGAAGTCGCGCACGAACTTTCCGCCGTTGTCGCGCTGGGCATAGACCTCGGCCAGCGCACGCAGCTGCGAGTTCGAGCCGAAGGCGAGGTCGACGCGCGAGGCGGTCCACTTCACGGCGCCGGTCTTGCGGTCGCGGCCCTCATAGGCGTTGTCACCGACGGGGGTCCACGCCGTGGACATGTCCACGAGGTTGACGAAGAAGTCGGTGCTGAGCTGGCCCGGGCGCTTCGTGAACACGCCCTGTGCCGAGCCGCCATGGTTGGCGCCGAGCACGCGCAGGCCGCCCACGAGCACCGTCATTTCCGGCGCCGACAGCGTCAGCAGCTGGGCGCGGTCAAGCAGCATTTCTTCCGGGGCAATGCGGAAGGCCTGCTTGCGGTAGTTGCGGAAGCCGTCGGCCTGCGGTTCGAGCACGGCAAACGATTCCGCATCCGTCTGCGCCTGCGTGGCATCGGTGCGGCCCGGGGCGAAGGGCACTTCCACCGCATGGCCGGCCGCCTTGGCGGCGGACTCCACCGCCGCGTTGCCCGCGAGCACGATGAGGTCGGCCAGTGACACCTTCTTGCCACCGCCGGCCGCCTTGTTGAAGTCGGCCTGGATGCCTTCCAGCACCTTCAGCACTTTCGCCAGCTGCGCCGGCTGGTTCACGTCCCAGTCCTTCTGGGGGCTGAGGCGGATGCGTGCGCCATTGGCGCCGCCGCGCTTGTCGGAGCCGCGGAAGGTCGAGGCCGAGGCCCAGGCCGTGGTCACCAGCTCGGCGACCGACAGCCCCGAGGCGAGTACGCGGGCCTTGAGGTCGGCGGCGTCGCGGGCATCAATCAGCGGATGGTCGGCGACGGGTACCGGGTCCTGCCAGATCAGGTCTTCGGCCGGCACTTCCGGGCCGAGATAGCGCACCTTCGGGCCCATGTCGCGGTGGGTCAGCTTGAACCAGGCGCGGGCATAGGCATCGGCGAACTCGTCCGGGTGGGCGAGGAAGTGGCGGGCGATCTTTTCGTAAGCCGGATCGAAGCGCAGCGACAGGTCGGCCGTGGTCATCTGCGGCGGATGCTTTTTCGCGGGATCGTGGGCGTCGGGAATCATGTCTTCCGGGGCGACATTCTTGGCACGCCACTGGATGGCACCGGCCGGCGTGGTGACCTGCTCCCATTCGTACTTGAACAGCACCTTGAGGTAGCCCATGTCCCAGGTCGTGGGATTGGGCTTCCAGGCGCCTTCGAAGCCGCTGGTGATGGTGTCATGGCCCTTGCCGCTGCCGTGGCTGCTCAGCCAGCCGAAGCCCATGGCCTCGATGGGGGCGGCTTCGGGCTCGGGACCGACGGCGGTGGCCGGGCCGTTGCCGTGCATCTTGCCGAAGGTGTGGCCGCCGGCGACCAGTGCCACGGTCTCGTAGTCGTTCATGGCCATGCGGGC
>DAIRDY010000227.1:0-4044 GCA_036795935.1 Moraxellaceae bacterium
CCAGGCAGGTGTGCTGGGCCTCGTCGTAGAGGATCTTGTCGTAGATCTCGTCGGCAAAGAGCACGAGGCCGTGCTTGCGGGCCAGGGCGACGATGCCCTCCAGGATGTGCTTCGGGTACACCGCGCCGGTGGGATTGTTGGGGTTGATGACCACGATGCCGCGGGTTCTCGGCGTGATCTTCTTTTCCATGTCTGCCAGGTCCGGGTACCAGCCGTCATTCTCGTCGCAGAGGTAATGCACCGGTGTGCCGCCGGAGAGCGTGACTGCCGCCGTCCACAGCGGATAGTCCGGGGCCGGGATCAGCATCTCGTCGCCATTGTCCAGCAGTGCCTGCATGGCCATGACGATAAGCTCGGACACGCCGTTACCGATGTAGATGTCGCCCACTTCGACGCCGAACAGCCCCTTCTGCTGGTAGTACTGCATGATGGCCTTGCGCGCGGCGAACAGGCCCTTGGATTCGCAGTAGCCGATGGCGCTCGGCAGGTTGGTGATGACGTCGGCCAGGATTTCCTGTGGCGCCTCGAAGCCGAAGGGTGCCGGGTTGCCGATGTTGAGCTTGATGATGCGGTGGCCCTGTTCTTCCATGGCCGTGGCGGCCTTGAGGACGGGGCCGCGGATGTCGTAGCAGACGTTCTTCAGCTTGGAGGACTTGGGCACTTGCATGATGGCGGGCTCGCGCGGGGTGGAGGATGGCTGTGGGCTTGCGGGATGGGCCAGGCGATAGTCCGCCATGGCCAGGCGGATCTGCTCGACCGTGGCCAGGCGCGGGCTGCGGCCCTTCTTCAGTTCGCCCACGAAGTTGGGGTCCTTGCGGAAGAGGGTGCCGAACTGGGAGGCGCTGATCGCGGGGTAATCGGCCAGGAACTGTTCGACATCGGCCAGCAGGCTCATGGCATCACCGGTCTAGGAAATTGAAATTTGCAATAGGCTATTCCCTATAGGGATTGCTGGCTAGTGCCGGAGCAGGGTGAAGTGCATGTTTCTGGCGCTTTCTTGTAACCGGGCGCCGGGTTCCGGCACCGCCGCTTGAAGCCGGTGGCTCCAGCCCCCATTGGACATGCGTGAGGAGAATGACAATGAGTGACGACCGTATCGACCGGACGGAAGCGGAATGGCGCGCCCTGCTCGGCCCCGAGGAGTACCGGGTCTGCCGCGAGAAGGGGACCGAACGGGCCTTCACCGGCGAGTACTGGGACGAGCATCGTGCCGGCACCTATCGCTGCCGGGCCTGTGGCGAGCCACTGTTCAGCTCGGCCAGCAAATACGACTCCGGCTCGGGTTGGCCCAGCTTCTGGCAGCCGCTGGCGCCGGAGCGCATCGGCGAGCATCGCGACCTGAGCCATGGCATGGTGCGGACCGAGATCACCTGCCGCCGCTGCGGCAGCCATCTGGGGCATGTCTTTCCCGATGGTCCCCGACCCACCGGTTTGCGCTATTGCGTGAACTCGCTATCGCTTAAGCTCGACCCCGATCCCACCCCCGACGCCGAACCGACATAAGGAGTAAAGGCCCATGGCCAGCGTCTACGATTTTTCTGCCAAGACCATTACCGGGCAGGACAAGCCCATTGCCGACTTCAAGGGCCAGGTGCTGCTGGTGGTGAATACCGCCAGCAAGTGCGGCTTCACCCCGCAGTTCAAGGGGCTGGAAGCGCTGTACGAGAAGTACAAGGACAAGGGCCTGATGGTGCTGGGCTTCCCCTGCAACCAGTTCCTGAACCAGGACCCGGGCACTGACGGCGAGATCAGCGAATTCTGCGAGCTGAATTACGGCGTCACCTTTCCGATGTTTGCCAAGATCGACGTGAACGGCGCCGAGGCTCACCCGCTGTTCAAGCACCTCACCAGTGCCGCCCCGGGCCTGCTCGGCAGCACCGCCGTGAAGTGGAACTTCACCAAGTTCCTGGTCGACCGCAACGGCAAGGTGGTGTCGCGATATGCGCCGGCCACCAAGCCCGAGGACATCGCGGCCGACATCGAAAAGCTGCTCTGACACCGGGTACGGCGGCACGCAAAAAGCCCGCACAATGCGGGCTTTTTGCTGTCCGGGGCGGGGGCGCCGGCCCGGATCAAAAATCTTCTGCACGAAGGCTTGACGCCCCCCGGCCTGCTTCATAGAATGCGCGCCTCTCTTGGGGCTATAGCTCAGCTGGGAGAGCGCTACAATGGCATTGTAGAGGTCAGCGGTTCGATCCCGCTTAGCTCCACCAAATTGGTTGTGCTGCTGTCTGGCACAACATGATTTGGCCCCATCGTCTAGCGGTTAGGACATCGCCCTTTCACGGCGGTAACCGGGGTTCGATTCCCCGTGGGGTCACCAGCAGTGCAAAAAACCCGGTCATGCAAATGACCGGGTTTTTTGTTGCCCGCGCGTCAGCCCGTTGCTTGCCGGCACACAGTTTCAGCTTGCCCTTGCCGGCGCGAGCGCCAATCATCGTGCACGACCTGATTGCCATGCCGCGCCACAGGAGCACCAGATGATCCACGCCATCGGCTATGCCGCCACCGACAACCGCTCGCCGCTCGCCCCCTATCGTTTTTCGCGTCGTGATCCGCTGCCTTCGGATGTGCAGATCGAGATCCTGTTCTGTGGCGTCTGCCATTCCGACCTGCATGTCGTGCGCAGCGACTGGGGCCGCACGCAATACCCCTGCGTGCCCGGCCACGAAATCGTCGGCCGCGTGACGGCGGTCGGCAGTGCGGTGACGAAATTTCGCGTCGGCGACATGGCCGCCGTCGGCTGCATGGTGGACTCCTGCCGCGTGTGCCCGAGCTGCAGCGCCGGCGAGGAGCAGTACTGCGAGAAGGGCGCAGTGATGACCTACAACGGCCCCGACCGGCATTCTGGCGGCATCACCTATGGCGGGTATTCCAGCCATGTCGTCGTTGACGAGGCCTACACGCTGCGCATGCCGGAAACACTGGACCCGGCTGCTGCCGCGCCCCTGCTCTGTGCCGGCATCACCACCTGGTCGCCGCTGCGGCACTGGCAGGTGGGGCCGGGGCAGAAAGTCGGCATCGTGGGCCTTGGCGGTCTGGGGCACATGGGCGTGAAGTTTGCGCGTGCCTTCGGTGCGCATGTCGTGCTGTTCACCACGTCCGAAGCCAAGCGTGCCGAGGGTCTGCGCCTGGGGGCGCACGAGGTCGTGGTGTCCACGCAGCGCGAGGAAATGAAAAAGCACCGCGCAAGTTTCGACTTCATTCTCGACACCGTGTCGGCGCCGCATGACATCAACGCGCTGCTCGGCCTGCTGCGCCGTGACGGCACGCTTTGCCAGGTCGGGCTGCCGCCCGAGGCACTGCCGGTCAACGTGTTCATGCTCGTCGGCCAGCGCCGCAATTTCGCCGGCTCCTCCATCGGCAGCATTGCCGAAACCCAGGAGATGCTGGATTTCTGCGCGGCACACGACATCGTCTGTGACATCGAGCGCATCGCCATCCAGGACATCAATCAGGCCTACGAGCGCTTGGAAAGAAGTGATGTGCGCTACCGCTTCGTGATCGACATGGCGACGCTGGCGCGCGAGGCATGAATCTCGCCGACCTGCCGCTGCTGGGCGTCGGTGTCAGCCTGAGCCTGGCCTCGGAGCCGGACCCGGTGCAGCTCGCGGAGGCACCGGGCGGCCCGCAGTTCGTCGAGTATGCGGGACTGGCCGAGGCCGCCAGCGTGCTGCCGGAGGTGGCGCGCATCCGTGCCGCCGGCGTGCCGGTGCTGTTCCATCCCTCGTACATCAATTTCTGCGGCAGCTTTGCCAACGCGCCGGACTGGCTCGCGGCCACGGCGGCGCAGGTGGCCGCCACCGGCTCGCCCTGGTTTGCACAGGATTGCGCCTACTGCTTCTGGGAGCAGGGCGCATCGTATTCGACGCAGCTCGGCTATTTCATTCCGCCCATCCTCAACGAGGCCTCGCTGGCAGCGGCCATTGCCCGCGTGCGCGAGGTGCAAGCGGCAGTGCCGGCCGCCGTGCTCGTCGAGCCGCCGCCGATGAGCTTTGTTGTCGGCACGCTGCCGCTGTTCAGTTTCTTCGGACGGCTTGCGCG
>DAIRDY010000228.1:0-4031 GCA_036795935.1 Moraxellaceae bacterium
GCAGCCTGCAGTAAGTGACGGCTGCACATGAAAAAGGGGGCGCCCGGAGGCGCCCCCTTTTTCATTGCCCCGCCACTCAGGCCGGCACGCGCAGGCTGAACAGCAGCCGCAGTTGTGTCCACAGCTGCGGCCAGAGGCCACCGTGTACCCGGGCGCGCAACTGCCGGCGCACGCGTGCCGTTGCCTGGCGCGCGATGCCGTTGGCGGCGACGCCGGGCAGGCTGCGGCAGGCTTCCCGCCATTGCGCCTCGAGCCTGGCCACATCGGCACTGCCGATGTGCGCAGGCATGCCGTGCAATGCCTGCAACAACTGCAGCAACAGCTGTTCAAGCCGGCTCAGCTCGCGCAGGTCCAGGCCTTCTAGCACGGCCAGTGACAGCTGCGAGGGTGCCTCCAGCCAGGCATCGAACTGCTGCCAGAAACGCAGGTTGTCATGGCTGTCATCCTGCGGGCGCGCACCGGCATCCGCCACCAGCCGCAGGGCCGGCGCCCAGTCACCGGTGAAGCGCCAGCCGATGCTGCAGAAATACAGGGCGCGTGCCGGCGCCCCGGGCAGGTCGGCGGCCCGCGCGCCGAGCCGGCGCAACTGCCGCCAGTCCTCGCGGTCACTGCGGTAGGCCACGAGCGCCGCCCAGGTCTGCGGATGCGACTCGATGTCGTCATGTGCCTGCCAGAACAGCGGCGCCAGCTCGGCATCACCAACCTTGGCCTGCATCAGCAGGTAATGCACGGCCTCGGCCCAGAAGGCAGTCTTTCCGCGGATACCGCGCAGCGCCGCCAGCAGGCGCTGGCCATCCGGCGCAGCCGCCAGCTGCCCCTGCACCCAGGCGCGCGCCGCAGCGGGATTCGGCTCCGGCTGCGCCGCCAGCGCCTGCAGGCACTCGTCGGCAGCATCCTTGTGCCCTGCATCGACCAGCCAGCCGTAGGGGGCCATCAGCAACCACTCATGCGTGCTCTCGCCCAGGAATTCGCGCCAGCGCGCTACTGCCGGCGCAAGGCGCCCCTGCAGCACGTCGAGACGCAGCTGCCGCGCCTGCAAGAAGCGGTCCTGCGCATCCAGCGTGCCGCGCGCGAAAAAGGCGCCACATTCGTCGAGCAGGCCGTCATCGAGGTAGAGATCGGCGAGGGTCAGCGCGTTGTACATGTTGGTGTGGTCCAGTGCGCAGGCGCGCTCCAGCCAGCCGCGAATTTCCGCACGCACCTGCTGCGCATCAGGGCCCGCAGCCTCGAGGTGCGCCAGCAGGAACTCCGCCGCCGTCACCAGCACGCCGGCATCCTGCGGATAGAGGGCGACACACTGCCGTGCGCAGCGGCAGCACTCGCTGCCGTTGCCATCCTGATGCTGCCAGCGCGCAAGCAGCCGCCAGGCGTTGTAATGCCCGGGATCATCGGCCACCACCGCCTGCAGCTCGGCAATCGCCGCCTTCAGGCGGCCGGTGCGCCAAGTCAGCCAGGCCTCGTAGGTACGGATTTCGCTGGGCTTTTCACTGCCCTCGGGATAGGTATCCGCCAGCAGCACGCGCGCCTCGCTCAAGCGGTCAGCCTCCACCAGCAGGTCGCACATCGATTGCAGCGTGTCGCTGCGCTGCGGCGCCAGCGCGAGCGCATGCTCGAGACAGTCCTTGCGCTCGTCAAATTCGCTGGCGAACTCGGCACGCCGCTGCCAGAGCTCTACCGAGTCCGGGAAACGTACGGTCAATTTCTGCAGCAGGACGCCGGCTTCGGACAGGCGATCAAGCGTCTCGGACCAGGCGCGCAACTGGCCCCAGCCCCAGCCGTAATCGGGCGACAGGGCCAGTGCATCGTGCATGGTGGACCATGCAGCCTCGCGCTCGCCCATGCGCCACAGCAGGTCGGCGCAATAGCCGGCATAGGGCGCATGCGAGGGGGCCAGCTGCAGTGCGCGACGCAACACCTTGAGCGCCTCGCCCTGGTTGCCCTGCATCTCCAGCACGTCAGCAAGGCGGGTGATGGCCGTGGCGTAATGCGGGTTGATGGCGATGGCAGCGCGCAGGTCGCTTTCGGCACCGCCGAGATCGTCGCGCAGGCGGCGGACTTCGGCGCGTTCCAGCCACAGCCGGGGCAGCAGCGGGAAGCGCTCGATGCCGGCATCCAGCAAGTCGCGGGCTGCCGCCAGGTCGTCCGTCTCTAGCGCAAAGCGTGCGGCCGCGACCCAGCTTTGCCAGAGGTCGGGACGCTCGGCCACGGCCAGCGCGAGAAAATCCTTCACCTGCGCATCGGGCAGGTAGCGCCGCGCCAGTTGCTGGAACTCCAGGATGCCGTTGCCGAACGACACCTGCTGCATGAGCTCGCGGTGGATGAATTCGAGTGCACGGCGCTTGTCGTCGAAGGCGGAGTAGGTGGCCAGCAGCCGGCCGAAAGCGCCGTCGCTGTCCACAGCGATACGGATGGCGGCTTCATAGGCCGCACGCGCCTCGGCAAGACGCGCCAGATCCATGCACACGTCGCCCAGTTCCAGATGCACCCAGGCTTCGTCCGGATCGATATGCACGGCCTGCTGCAGCAAGGCGAGCGCAGCGGCCGCATCGCCCTCGGCACGACACTGGCGCGCCATGGCCACGCGCACGCGCAGGTCGTCCGGATGCATGGCCTGCATCGGCTCAAGATGCGCGCGCCGCGCCTCCAGCGGCAGCTGGCGCACATAGCGTAGCTTTTCATGCAGCAGCCAGAGGTTGTGCGGATTCACCGCAAGATGGCTATCGAGGAAGGCCAGGGCCTCGTCGACGCGGCCGCCCTCGGCCAGCAGTCGCGCCACCTGCGTAACCGCCTGCTCGTTGCGTGGCTGCAGGGCCAGAAGCTCGCGCCATGCCGCCAGTTCGCCATCGCGGTCAGCACGGAATTCGGCCAGGCGGGCCTGCTTCTGCAGGCGCAGCGCCGCGGACAGTACAGGCCCCTTGGCGGCCAGCAGGGACTCGGCCTGCTGGTGATGGCCGGCGGACATGTGCAGGTCGAACGCCTCGGCCACCAGCCAGTCGTTGTCCGGATGCCGCAGCAGTGCCTGCTCGAGCACGGCCAGCGACTCCGGGCCGCGATCCAGCAACTCGAGAGCGCGGGCATAGGTGATGTAGGGATTGGCCGAGCGCGCACCCAGCCAGTCGATGCGGCGGCGCAGCATGTCCAGCGCCTCGTCGCTGCGGCGCAGGAAGCGCGCGGCCTTGAAATAGCTGGTGGCATAGCCTTCGACCTTGTCCTCGATGCACAGGCAGAGCCGGTAGCAGTCGAAGGCCTGCTCGCGCTCGAGGCGGTCCCAGTGCACGCCGGCCAGCGTCCACCAGGCGCCGGCATTGAGCGGCTGGCGACGCAGGATGACGTCGATCAGCTCGCGGGTTTCGGCTTCGCGGCGATTGTCCTGCGCCAGTTGCTCGACCAGCGCCATCAGCAGGAAAGGGTGACGCTGGCCGTCGCGCACGATGCCCTGCAGGAAGTCCAGGCGCTCGGCCTGCTTGCCGAGGTCGCCGAGCAGGCGTGCGCGTGCCGCCAGCAGGTTGAGGTCCTGGGGGAAAAGTGCGAGCAACGCATCGGTGGCCGCCAGCTGTCCCTGCAGGTCATTGTCGTAGCGGGCGATGCTGCGCGCGCCCCAGTGTGTCAGGCGATGCTCCGGCACCTTTTCGCGCAGGCTCTCGAGCGCCGCCAGTGCGGCTTCGCGGCGATGGCTGTCGAGCGCGTCCTGCAGATCGAAATAGGCGTCATAAAGTGTGGCTGCGCGCAGCGGCAGGGCCTGCAGCCAGTCGCGCCGCTGCGGCGGCACGGCCACCATGCAGCGCGGCCCGCTGGCGGCATACACCTCGTGCGCGCCATCGATCAGCATTTCCTGCACCGCCGGGTAGTAGGGATCGCGCAGCAGGTAGATGCGCTTGCGCAGGTCGTAACCGATGATGGCCTGCAGGTGTGCCGAACCTGGCTCGACCGTGGCCAGCGCCACCGGGCAACCGGCATCGATCAGCGTGCACACGTCATCAAGATTGAGCTCGAATTCACGCACCGCCCAGCCTTGCTGCACGGCCCAGCGC
>DAIRDY010000229.1:0-2509 GCA_036795935.1 Moraxellaceae bacterium
TTGGTGGGCTTGCCGGCGGGGTCGGTCGCAAGGCGCTGGCCGACGGCCTTTTCAGCCTGCTCCTGATAGAACGCGAACAGCGTGCCGCCGCCGGAATTGCCGACCAGCACCACTTTTTCCGCGCCCTGCTCGCGCAGGTACTGCACGCCGGCGGCGACATCGAGGATCAGGTCTTCGTGGATGGCAGTGACATCGTTGTTCAGGCAGCGCGTGGTCAGGCCGAGCACGCTGATGCCGTTCTCGACGAAGCCGGGAATGCAGTAGTGGCGCGTGAAGTCGGCGCGCGGGTGCATCACCAGCACGCCGATCGGCCGGCGCTTCGCGGCCTCGGCGGGCGTGTAGTAAAGGCCGGTGATCCAGCGCATGTCGGCGGCCTGCAGGTGCAGCGGGCGCACCTCGGTGCCGGCGGGCAGGCTGCCCTTGTAGTTGAAGGGCATGCCGAGCCAGTAGGTCTTGGAGATGAGCAACATTGCCTGGGCCTCAGATGTAGAGCTTGACCTTGGGATTGCGCACGCCCTTGTAGGCGTCTTCGGGAATCGCCTCGGGCGGCGTCTCGAACAGGGCCTTGTAGGCCTCGTCGTGGCTCATGCCGAACTTCTCTTCGTCGGTGTCGAAGGTGAACTCGATCATCAGCATGTTGGGGTCGATGACGTAGAGGCTGTGGCAGAAGTCGTGGTCGGTCTCGCCCACCATCATCACGCCCTGTTCCTTCAGGCGGTCGCGGAAGGTTTCCCAGGCGGCGCGGTCGCGCATGCGGAAAGACACGTGGTTGACCCACAGCGGCATGCCGAGCCCGGTGGAGGGGTCGGTGCGGTAGTCCGGGTTCTCGCCCACGTTGTTGATCTCGAAAAAGCCGAGCGCCTGGCCGCCGCCCATGTCGAAGAAGAAGTGGCGGAAATAGCCCTTCTTCAGGCGGTGGTTCTCGACATGGACCAGCGGCATGCCGAGCTTGTGGTGATAGAACTCGTAGGTGGCCTTCGTGCACTTGGTGCCGAAGGCGATGTGGTGGATGCCCTGGGTGGGAATGCCGGACTGGCTCTGCATGACACGGTCCTCCATGTGCAGAAGAGGGGGGTGATGCCCCTTTGTAGCCCGCCGCCCCAGGGCGCGCTTCCTCATTTCGCCCCGGCGGTGTTTTTTTTCAGGCTCCCCAGCAAAATCAGCGGGTTGCCGGTTTCCTGGCTTATCAGCTTGCTGAAAAGACCCATCCCGGGCCGTTCAGCAGGGGCTTATCCGGCAGGCGTGGCGGCGGCGTGTTCGCGGCGGAACTGGCCGGGCGCCTGGCCGGTGAGCTCGCGGAAGGCGGCATAGAAGGCGGACGATGAGCTGAAGCCGACGGCGAGGCCGACATCCAGCACCGGCGTGTCGGGCTCGGCCAGCAGCAGGCGGCGGGCCTCGGCCACGCGGTGTGCCTTGAGGAAGGCACTGAAGCTCTGGCCGAGGCGTTCGTTCAGCAGCTCCGAGAGCTGGTGTGCGCTCAGGCCGCTGGCCTCGGCCAGGAGCGGCAGCGTCAGCTCCTCGCGCGCGTAGAGGCGGTCGCGCGCCATCAGGGCCGTGAGCCGGGCGACGGCCTGTTCGACATCGACATGGGTCAGGCTGGAGCGGCGGTAGCGCTGCTGCGCCTCTTCCTCCACCGCCTCGCTGACGGCGGCGAGCAGCGCGGGGTGGCGTGCCTCCAGCAGGAACAGCGCAATCAGCAGGAGCGGCATCAGCGCGAGATAGGCGCCTTCCAGTCCGCGCAGGCCGAGCATGCCGCCCAGCAGCGCCGCGCCGCCCACGCCGACGCCCACGAGCGCAAAGGCCAGCACCAGCCAGCGCTCGGCGCGGCGGCGGCCGGGCAGCGCGAGGCGGGCAATCGGCCGGAACACCGCCAGCATGTAGAGCGCGCCGGAACCGGAGAGCGCCACCAGCCACCAGGGCTGGCGCAGCGGCGCGCCCGGCGCCCAGGCGCCGAAGGCATAGAGCGAATAGCCCAGCACCCCCACGGCCGGCAGGAAGTGCCAGAGCAGGCGCGGCGTGAACGGCAGGCTGCGCAGCCCGCGCGCATGCAGCCAGCCCAGCGGGCCGACCAGGAAGAGCAGCGGCTGGGTGAGGAAGACCAGCGCCGGCGCCGCGGCGGCGAGGCCCGCCCACTGCGCCAGCCAGCCCAGCTGGATCAGCGCCAGCACCAGGCAGAGGCCGGCCAGCGCCGGCGAGGCCGGGCGCGGTGCCAGCGCCTGCGTGGCCGCGAACAACAGCGGCAGCGCGACGCCGAGAAACATCCAGCCGGAGAGCAAGAGGTCGGTCATGGGCAGGTCCGTGCATCGGGAGCGGTTGCCAGGGGCGCCTCGGGAAAACTCGTGTCGGCGGCGATAGCGCGGTGACGGCGAGGGCTTGTCGTCACGACGGCCATCGCCGGCGCGGTTTTCCCGAGGCGCGCGGCGTGTCGCCGACCTTAGCCCAAGCCCGCCGGCCCCGGAATGGCGGCAGCGCTCACGCGCCTGACCGGAAACATCATGCCGGCGCTTCC
>DAIRDY010000229.1:2609-4030 GCA_036795935.1 Moraxellaceae bacterium
CCGGAATGGCGGCAGCGCTCACGCGCCTGACCGGAAACATCATGCCGGCGCTTCCCGCACGATAAGTCCGGAAGCCGGCGCGCCGGCCAGCCGCTACCATCGCCGCTTCTTTCGCCTGTGGATGCGCCCGATGACGATGACCCTGCTCGATGCCGCCCTCTTGCTGGTGGCCGGTCTGGCCGCCGGCTTCGTCAACACCATTGCCGGCGGCGGCGGCCTGTTCACGCTGGCGGCGCTGCTGTTCATGGGCGTGCCGGCGGACCTCGCCAACGGCACCAACCGCGTCAGCGTGGCGCTGCAGTCGGCCGAGGGCGTGCGCGGCTTCCATCGCCATGGCGTGCTCGACACCGCCGCCATCGTGCCGATTCTCTGGCCGACGCTCTCGGGCTCGCTGATCGGTTCGGTGCTGGCCTCCTTCCTGCCGGTGACGCTGCTCAAGCCGCTGTTGCTCGGCACCATGATGGGCATGGCGCTGCTGATGATCCTGAAGCCCGCGGTGATGGCGCCGCCCGAAGGCACGGCACCCTTCGCGCTCGCCGACCGGCCCGCCGGCTGGGCGGCGCTGTTCGGCGCCGGGCTTTATGGCGGCTTCATCCAGGGCGGCGTGGGCTTCCTGCTGCTGGCGGGGCTGGTCGGCGTGCTGCGCTACCCGCTGGTGCAGGCCAATGCGCTCAAGCTGGTGTGCACCGGCGTGTTCGGCGTGGTGGCGCTGGCCGTGTTCGCGGCGCGCGGCCAGGTGCTGTGGCTGCCCGGCCTCGTGATTGCCGCCGGCACGCTGGTCGGCGTGCGCCTGTCGGTGGACTTCGCCGTCAAGGCCCGGCACGAGACGCTGCGCGTGCTGCTGCTCGCCGCCGTCATCGGCGTCTGCGTCGCCAGCTTTTTCCGCTGACGGGCCGTAATTGCCGCAGCAGTATCTGCCCCCGGATTTTGCTAGCGTTCGTCGGCCTGGGGTTTCACTGATGAGGACCGAACATGAGGCTGCTTGATGTGGCGGCGCTGGCCATTCGCGTGCTGGCGCTTTACATGGCCTTGCGCCTGCTCGGCATGTTTTCCGGCTGGATGGCTGAAATGGAGTCGATCCGCCTGATGACGAATGTCGTTCTCTCAAAGCCGCTGCTTTCAGCGATGTTTACCGTCCCCTTCCTGATGGCATTGTTTCTCCTCAGGTACCCTTGGGGCGTAGCGCGGTTGCTGGTCCCCGCCGAGAGGTCGGTCCCACCTGAGGCGCCAGATGCAGCCACGATACAAAATGTGGCGATAGTCGTGCTTGGGATGTACGTGGTGGCGACTGGCGTGCCATGGGCGTTCAACTACACCGTGCTGGCGCTGCTTTCGCCATCATCTCCGGACTTCGATGTTCGCTGGCGCTATACCGCATCGGCTGTTGCATGGTTGATGCAGGTAGGCATTGGTGTTTACCT
>DAIRDY010000230.1:0-3974 GCA_036795935.1 Moraxellaceae bacterium
GCGCGATCAGTGACGAGGCGCTGGCGCAACTCGCGTCGGGCGTCATGCTGAACGACGGCTCCACCCTGCCCGCCCAGGCACGCCGACTGGCCGCGCCCCTGCTCTGGGAGCGGCAGCCGCCAATACGGCACCGCGCCAACATCCCTACCAGCTGGGTGGAACTGGTGCTGCGCGAGGGACGCAACCGGCAGGTGCGGCGAATGACGGCGGCCGTGGGCTTTCCGACGTTGCGGCTGGTGCGCGTGGCCATCGGGCCCTGGCGGGTGGACGGGTTGGCGCCCGGGGAGTGGAAAGAGGTGCAGGCCAGCCTGCGTGACCTGCCGCGCGGCTGAGGGCATTGCCCCGACCTTTACGGCTTTCGCAAGTGCAGCCTTGCGGCTTTAGCCGCACATCTGCGTCATTACCTGCGCTGTCGTGCGGATGTCCCGCAGGGGTACCACAAGGGCAAAGCCACACCGACAGGCCGTATCAGCACCGCATCAACAACCAGCAGCGACTAAGGACAGCGGAGGGTCAGTCCCAGCGGCGTGCCGCGTCGGTGTCGGCGTCCTTGGCATCAACCCAGACCGGCTGGCCGTGCACGAACTCCTTCTTCCAGAACGGTGCCCGCGTCTTCAGGTAGTCCATGAGGAAACTGGCCGCCTGGAACGCCGCCTCGCGGTGGGCGGACGCGGTGCCGACAAACACGATGGGCGCGCCGGCCGGCAGGCGGCCGATGCGGTGGATGACGGTGATGCCGAGCAGGGGCCAGCGCCGGCCCGCCTCGTCGGCGATGGCGCGCAGGCTTTTCTCGGTCATGCCCGGATAGTGCTCCAGCTCGATGGCCGTGACCGGCCCCAGCGCCGACTGGCCGCGGACCAGGCCACTGAACGTGACCACCGCGCCCACGCCCTCGCCCTCCAGCGCGGCCGTTTCACGGCCGGCATCGAAGGTTTCCGGCTGGACGCGGATGTCGATGCGCATTCAGCCTCCGGTCACCGGCGGGAACAGCGCCAGTTCGTCGCCGTCGTAGACACTGCTCTCGCGCGACACCATGTCCTGGTTGATGGCGGCCAGCACGCCGCGCTCGCACTCGAACAGCTCGGCCCACTGCCCGCCGCGCGCCGCGAGGATGTCGAGCACGGTCTGCACCGTGACATCGCCGTGCTCGGGGAGCTCCAGTTGTTCTTGGCCGACACCCAGCTTCTCGCGGAAGCGGGCGAAATAAAGAATCGTGATCACGGGGCAGCTCCTGCCTTGAAGTCTCCGGATTTGCCGCCCGTCTTGGCGAGCAGCCGCACCTGCTCGATGACCATGGCCTTGTCGACCGCCTTGCACATGTCATAGAGCGTGAGTGCGGCCACGGTGGCGGCCGTCAGCGCCTCCATCTCCACCCCGGTCTGGCCGGCCAGCCGGCAGGTGGCCTGGATGCGCACGCCGGCATTCTGCGCCTCGGGCACGAGCTCGACCTTGACCGAGGACAACATCAGCGGGTGACAGAGCGGGATCAGCTCGCTGGTGCGCTTGGCCGCCTGGATGCCGGCAATGCGCGCCACGGCCAGCACGTCGCCCTTGGGCAGGCCTCCGCTCGTGATCAGGTCCAGTGTTTCCGGGCGCATGCGCACGAAGGCTTCGGCCACGGCCTCCCGGTGGGTGACGGGCTTGTCGCCCACATCCACCATGCGCGCATGGCCGAGGGCATCGAGATGGGTCAGGGGTGAGTCGTGGCTCATGGCGTCTTGCGGTAGGATTGCCGGCCTTGAAAGCCGAGGGGCAACAGAAAAATGACCTGGGAAACCCATGTCACGGTGGCGGTGGTCGTCGAGCGCGACGGCCGCTTCCTGCTGGTGGAGGAAATGGCCGACCGGCCGGCGCCAGTCTACAACCAGCCCGCCGGGCATGTCGAAAAGGGCGAGACGCTGGCCCAGGCCGCCGTGCGCGAAGCGCGCGAGGAAACCGGCTGGGACGTGGCGCTGACCGCTTTTCTCGGCCTGTACGTCTATACGCCGCCGCACAGTCCGGACCACACCTATTACCGCGCCTGCTTCCTGGCCGAGGCCCGTGAACATTTCCCGGAGCAGGCACTGGACGACGGCATCCTGCGTGCTGTTTGGCTGACGCGCGACGAGATCGCCGCCAGCGCCTGCCTGCGCAGCCCGCTGGTGCTGCGCTGCGTCGACGATGCCATCGCCGGCCGCCGTTTCCCGCTCGATCTCGTGCACGAGCACCTGTTGTAGGTGCGGATTTGCCCTTGTGGTACCCCTGTGGGGCATCCACATCTCTCCTTCCACTGGATACGTCACCTGCAGAACCGCCCATGAAAAAGCCTTCCGAAACCCGCGTCATTGTCGGCATGTCCGGCGGCGTGGACTCGTCCGTGTCGGCCTGGCTGCTGAAGGCACAGGGCTACCAGGTGGAAGGCCTGTTCATGAAGAACTGGGAAGAGGACGACGGCACCGAGTACTGCACCGCCAAGGAAGACCTGGCCGATGCCCAGGCCGTGTGCGACACCCTCGGCATCCGCCTGCACACCGCCAACTTTGCCGCCGAATACTGGGACCGCGTGTTCGAGCACTTCCTGGCCGAATACCGCGCCGGCCGCACGCCAAACCCGGACATCCTCTGCAACAAGGAAATCAAGTTCCGCGCCTTTCTCGATTACGCCATGGTGCTGGGCGCCGACTACATCGCCACCGGCCATTACGTGCGCCGCGGTGACGAGAGCGACAATGCCCGCCTGCTGAAAGGCCGCGACGCCAACAAGGACCAGAGCTATTTCCTGCACGCCGTCAGCGGCCGCCAGATCGCGCGCACACTCTTCCCCGTGGGCGGCCTGGAAAAACCCGAGGTGCGGCGCATCGCCACCGCACAGGGCTTCATCAACCACGACAAGAAAGACTCCACCGGCATCTGCTTCATCGGCGAGCGCCGCTTCCGCGATTTCCTGAAGCAATACCTGCCCGCCCAGCCCGGCACCATCGAAACCGACGACGGCCGCGTCATCGGCCAGCACCAGGGCCTGATGTACTACACGCTGGGCCAGCGCGAAGGCATCGGCATCGGCGGCCAGCGCGGCGCCGCCGAAGCGCCGTGGTATGTGGTGCACAAGGACCTGGCGCGGAACGTGCTGGTGATTGGACAGGGCCACGAACACCCGCTGATGATGAGCACGCAGCTGCGCGTGCGCCAGGTTGACTGGGTGACGGGCGAACCCCATATGCCTTTCGACGGCCACGCCAAGACGCGCTACCGCCAGCCCGACCAGGCCTGCCGGGTGCAGCCCGACAGCGACGGCTATGTGGTGCACTTCGCTGAACCGCAGCGCGCCGTCACGCCGGGCCAGTCCGTGGTGTTCTACCGTGGCGACGAGTGCCTGGGCGGCGGCGTCATCGAAGCAACGTGGTCCTGACACACTGATGCCGTGCCCTCCCTGAACCGAGCCGATACCGAACCGACATGAGCCAGAACCTGCACCGCGACAAAACCCTGGCCCTCGCCGCCCTCTTCCAGTCCGCCGTGCTGGCCGACGCCCTTGCCTGGCGCGGCCACTGCGACCCGGTGGCGCAGGAAGCCCTGCTCAACAGCATCCTCGTGCTCGACACCGACGATGTCGGCACGATCTACGGCAACAACCTGCGCGGCCTGCAAGCCGGCCTGCAGGCACTGGAGCAGACCTTTCTCGAGCCGCTGCGCGGCGGCCACCCGCGCCAGGCCGACATTGTGCGCTACGCACTCAGCCTGATGCAGGTGGAACGCCATCTCGCCAAGATGCCGGGTTTGCTTGATGTGTTGCGCCGCCGCCTGGAAATGGCCAGCGAGCAGCGCAAGCATTTCGACAGCATCACCAGCACCGCCATGCTGAACAACCTGGGCGGCATTTATGTCGACACCGCCGGCCAGCTCAGCTTCCGCATCCAGATCAAGGGCGACCCCAAGCAGTTGCAGACCGCCGGCATGCCGGAACAGGTGCGCGCCGTGTTGCTCGCCGGCATCCG
>DAIRDY010000231.1:0-1305 GCA_036795935.1 Moraxellaceae bacterium
GCTCTCCGCCCCCGTCCGCGACGAATTGCGCGCCACCCTGGCGCTGCTCGGCCCCATCCTGGTCAGCCAGCTGTCGCAGGCCGCCTACGGCTTTGTCGATGCGGTGATGGCCGGGCAGGTGTCGCCGCTGGACCTGGCCGGCGTGGCCATGGGCTCCAGCATCTGGCTGCCGCTCTTCTTGCTGATCTCCGGCATCCTGATGGCGACCACGCCGCTGGTGGCCGCTGCCTACGGCGCCGGCCGCCTGCGCGAGGTGCCACACATCGCGCACCAGGCGCTGTGGCTGGCGCTGCTGCTCGGCGTGGCCGGGTTTTTCCTGCTGCGCCATGTCGAGCCCCTGTTCGGCTGGCTGGAGGTGCCGCCGCACCTGCGTGCCATCACCCGCGACTACCTGCTGGGCGTGTCCTGGGGCATGCCGGCGGTGGCAGTCTTCGCCGTGCTGCGCTGCTATTGCGAGGCGCTGGGCCGGCCCGGCGTCATCATGGTCATCAGCCTGCTCGGCCTCGTCATCAACATCCCGGCCAACTACGTCTTCATTCACGGCAAGCTCGGCCTGCCGGCCATGGGCGGCGCCGGCTGCGGCTGGGCCACGGCGGTGGTGATGTGGTGCATGGCCGGCCTGTTGCTGGCCTATGTGCTGGTCACGCGGCATTTTGCCGCCGTGCGCCTCCTGCATGAAAAGAGCCGGCCGGAGGGGGCGCGGCTGGCCGGCCTGCTCGGCCTCGGCCTGCCCATCGGCATCGCCATCTTTTTCGAGGTCAGCGTGTTCTGCGTGGTGGCCATCCTGATCAGTCCGCTTGGCGAGCTGATCGTGGCCGGCCACCAGATCGCCCTGTCAGTGACCTCGCTCTTGTTCATGTTTCCGCTCAGCCTCGCCATCTGCATGACCATACGCTGTGGCCAGGCCTTTGGCCGGCAGGACCTTGCCGCCATCCGGCTGACCCGGCGCGTGGGCCTGACCGCGACCACGCTCTTCGCCTGCCTGTCGGCCGGCTTCATCGTGCTCGCGCGCGGGCCGCTGACCGGGCTGTACACCGACGACGCCACGGTGCGTGCACTGGCCGGCCAGCTGCTGCTGTTCGCCGCCGCCTACCAGGTCTTCGATGCACTGCAAGTGGGCGCCGCCGGCTGCCTGCGCGGCCTGCAGGACACGCGCGGCCCGATGCTGATGACGCTGTTTGCCTACTGGGTAGTGGCCCTGCCGGTGGGCTATACGCTGGGCCTGACGCTGATCGCCGGGCGCGCACTCGGGCCGCACGGTTTCTGGTTCGGGCTGGTGGTGGGACTGGCGGTGGCCAGCGTGCT
>DAIRDY010000231.1:1405-3967 GCA_036795935.1 Moraxellaceae bacterium
GCCCTTGCGGATGCGGTAGCGATACTCCTGGCCATCGGCCAGGGTTTCCTGCGCCAGCAAGGTGTGGCCGAGAAAGGCGCAGAACTTGGGGATGTCACGGGTGGTGGACGGATCGGAGGCCAGCACCTCGAGCTCCTCGCCGGCACGCATCTCGCGCACCTTGTTGTGCAGCATCATGACCGGCTCCGGACAGAACAGGCCGCGGGCATCAAGCTGGTGTGAAGGCTGGTCGGACATGGGGGCAGGACGGCAAGGACTCAGGGGCGCGCATTCTGCCCCGAAAGCACGCCGCCGGCCAGTTGCGGCAGGCGCCGGCAGTACACGGCGGCCGGCCACAGCAGCAGCATCGCCACCGCCGCCGACAGCAGGTAATACCCCGTGTAGCCCAGCGCCTCGGCCACGAAGCCCGCGCCCAGATAGGCGCTGCCGCCGAAGATGGCGAGGATGCTCACCTGCACGGTGAAGTCGGCGCCGGCATGGTCGGGCCGGGCCAGGTCCATGACCGCCGTGAGCAATGCCGCCATCGCCATGCCGCTGACGAAATGCTCCAGCGCGTTGATGCCATAGACCAGCGCCAGGTCCACCGGCAGGCCGGCATCGTGGCGCCAGGACAGCAGCGCATAGGCGGCCACGCCCACGGCCTGCAACGCACCGAAGCCGACGATGGCAACGCGACGCCCGAGGCGCCCGGTCAGCCAGCCGCCGAGCAGGGCACCGGCCAGCGTCGCAAACGAGCCCACCAACGAGACCATCAACCCGATCTGCTTCAGGTCCAGCCCCATGTCCACGAGCATGGGCTTGACCATGGCCGAGCCCAGCGACTCGCCCGCCTTGTAGGTGACCAGCACCACCAGCCAGCCCTTGAGGCCGGGTCGTGCGAAAAAGCTGGTGAAGACATGCCACCACGGCTGCCCGTCCGCCGCCGCCAGCACGGGCGCCGCCTCGCGCAGGCGCAACACCGGCAGCGTCAGCAACAGCAGCAGCGCCGCCAGCGCCAGAAAGGACAGCCGCCAGTCCCAGGCGCCGATCAGGTAGAGCAGCAGGCCGCCGCCCAGAATGAGGCCGATGCGGTAACCCGCCACCTGCACGCCGTTGCCGAGGCCACGCTCGTGAAAGTCGAGCGTGCGCACGGCCAGGCCGTCGGTGGCCACGTCCTGTGTCGCCGCAAAGAGGTTCACGAGAAACATCAGCAGGAAAAATTCGCGCACGCCGGCCTCGCTGGCCAGCCGGTAGGGATCGAACAGCGCGATCACGAGCAGCGTGGCGATGCCGAGGAACTGCATCGGGATGATCCAGGACCGGCGCTGGCCGTAGCGGGCAGAAAAGTGTGCCTCCACGAACGGCGCCCAGAGGAACTTGAGCGCCCAGGGCATGGCCAGGAGGCCGCTCATGCCGATGATGGTCAGCGGCACGTCATAGGTGCGCAGGATGGCCGGCAAGGCCTGGGTAAAGACGCCGGTGGGCAGGCCCTGGCAGGTGTAGAGCGTCAGCAGCAGCCAGAGCCGGGCACGCAGCGGCGAGGTGGAATCCATGGCGCGAGAATCCTGAGGGCGTGGCGCAAGCCTTCCACAAGCGGCGGCCGCCCGCAAAGGGACAAGGCCGCCACGGCCTTCAGTTGAAGACGATGGTCTTGTTGCCGTGCACGATCACGCGGTCTTCCAGATGCCAGCGCACGGCGCGCGCCAGCACGTTGCGCTCCACGTCCTGCCCCAGCTCGCGCAGCGTGTGCACATCGTCGCGGTGCGACACGCGCTCCACGCCCTGTTCGATGATGGGCCCCTGGTCGAGATCGGCGGTCACGTAGTGTGCCGTGGCACCGATCAGCTTCACGCCCTTGTCATAGGCCTGCTGGTAGGGATTGGCGCCGACAAAGGCCGGCAGGAAGGAATGGTGGATGTTGATGATGCGCTGCGGCCAGGCCGCCACGAACTCCGGCGACAGGATCTGCATGTAGCGCGCCAGCACCACGAGGTCGCAACCGGCCAGCAGCTCCTGCACGCGCGCCTCGGCCGCCGCCTTGTTGCCGGCATCGACCGGCACCACGTGGAAAGGCACGCCAAAGGCACGTACGTCGTCTTCCAGGTCCGGATGGTTGCTGATCACGCAGGCAATGTCGCAGGGCAGGCCGCCGCGCGACCAGCGCCACAGCAGCTCAAGCATGGCGTGGTCGTACTTCGACACCAGGATGGCCATTTTCTTCAGGTCGGCCGCATAGCTGATGCGCCAGTCCATGTTGTAGCGCGTGGCCACGGCATCGCCGAAGGTCTTGGCCAGCACGTTGCGCGACAGGTCCAGATGCGGCGTCTGGAACTCGAGGCGCATGAAATAGGTGCCGCCCTCGGGGGCGGTGGCATGCTGGTCGAGGTCGGTGATGTTGGCGCCGTGGTTGTACAGGAAGCTGGACACCGCGCTGACGATGCCGGGTTTGTCCGGGCAGGTGATGAGCAGGCGGGCGGTGGTGTTCTCGTTGGACATGAAACAGGCCGGGTTGGTGTGGCGAGGGCACAGACTCTAGCGCAAAGGCCGGGGCACGTGAAACGCGGCACATCCCGCCTGACACAC
>DAIRDY010000232.1:0-3953 GCA_036795935.1 Moraxellaceae bacterium
CATCGCGCTGGCCAGTTTTGGCGGCTGGAACTGGTGGCAGAAGCAGCGCCTGACCGAAGCCGCGGCGGCCTCCGCGGTGTTTCAGGACATGCTGGTGGCTTCGCAGCGCCTGCAGCTGAATCCGGCAGACACCGCCGCCAATACCGACGTGCAGCGCCATGCCCGCACGCTGAAGGAAGAGCACGGCGGCACGCCCTTCGCGCAGAACGCGGCACTGCTGCTGGCGCGCCAGGCCGTGGACCGTGACGACTATGCAGATGCCGAAAAGCAGCTGCGCTGGGTGATCGACAGCAAGCCCAGCGAGGGCGTGCGCGTGCTGGCGCTGACCCGCCTCGGGCGCGTGCTCGCTGCCCAGGGCAAGCATGACGATGCGCTGGCACTGCTCGCACGCGAGAAGGCGCCCGGCTTCGAACCGACGGTGCAGGAGTTGCGTGGCGACATCCTGCAGGCCCAGGGCAAGAGTGACGAGGCGCGCCAGGCCTATCTGGCGGCGGCCGAAGCCTTGCGCGCCCGTGACGAACAGCGGCCCCTGCTGGAGTTGAAGATGGCGGATGTCGGCCTTGCGCCGCTGAAGCCGCCGGCGGAGGCGGACGCCCTGTGATGAGCATTGTGCTGCGCGTCATTGTCGTGCTGCTGGCCGGGTTGCTCGCGGCCTGCAGCAGCACGCCGGCCGACCCCGAGCCGGGTCCGCTGCCGAAACTGCCGGCCGAGCGCCTGCGTCTTGAGCGCCTGTGGCAGGTGCAGGTGGGCGAAGGGCTTGGCGGGCAGGTGGTGCGCCTGCAGCCGGCGATCGGCGCGCAGCAGGTTGTGGCCGCCAGCCATGACGGTCGCCTGCTGGCCGTGGATCGTGCCAGCGGCAAGACGCTGTGGCGCTTGCGTACCGGCCTGCCGCTCGCCGGTGGCCCGGCACTGGGTTATGGCCTGGTTGTCGTCGGCAGCACCAAGGGCAGCCTGCACGTGCATGATGCCGCCACCGGCGCCCCGCGCTGGCAGGCCGCGCTCGGTGCCGCCGTGCTCGCGGTGCCGGTGGTGACGGCCGATGCCGTGGTCGCGCTCTCCGCCGATGGTGTCGTGCATGTCTTCGAACGCGCCGACGGACAGCCGCGCTGGACCTACCGCACGCCGGTGCCGCCGCTCAGCCTGCGTGGCAGCCCGGCGCCGCTGGTGGTTGACGGCGTGGTGCTGGTGCCGACGCCGGGCGGCAAGGTGGTGGCGCTGGACCTGGCCAGCGGTGTCGTGACCTGGGAAGTGCGCGTCGCCGGCAACACCGGCCGTTCCGAGCTGGAGCGCATGGTCGACCTGCAGGGCGACCTGCTGCTCGGCAGTAATGGCGACCTCTACGCCGCCGGCTTCCAGTCGCAGCTGACCGCCCTCGACGTGCAGGCCGGGCGCCGCCGCTGGCAGTACGACCTGTCGACGGTGAACAGCCCCGCTGAAGGCCAGGGCAGTGTCTATGTGAGTGATACCGGCAGCACGGTACTCGCGGTCGATGCCGCCAGCGGCAAGCTGGTCTGGCGACAGGCCGAGCTGGCCTGGCGCGGCTTGAGCGCGCCGGTAGTGTTGGGCGATGCCGTGGTGCTGGGTGATGCCGATGGCTGGCTGCACCTGCTGGCGCAGAGCGACGGCCGCGTGCTGGGTCGCGAGCGCGGCCGCCGTGCCGCGCTGCAGCGGCTTGAGGTACAGGGCGACACGCTTTATGCGTGGACCCGCGACGGTAACCTGTCGGCCTGGCGCCTGCGCTAAGCCTTTTTTCAAAAACCTGCCGGCGCTGCCGGCCCCGTGAGACTCTGATGAAACCCGTGATCGCGCTGGTGGGGCGCCCCAATGTCGGCAAATCCACCCTGTTCAACCAGCTCACCCGTTCGCGCGACGCGCTTGTCGCCGACTTGCCGGGGCTGACGCGCGATCGCAAGTACGGCGATGCCCGCATCGAGGACAAGTCCTTCATCGTCATCGACACCGGTGGCATCGGCGAGGGCGAGGCCGGCATCGACGCGCACATGGCGGAGCAGTCGCGGCTCGCCATCCAGGAAGCCGACATCGTGCTCTTCCTCACCGATGCGCGCGTCGGCTGCACCGCGGCCGATGAAGACATCGCGCGCGAGCTGCGCACGCTGGGCAAGCATGTGCACCTGGTGGTGAACAAGATCGACGGCGTGCACGAGGAAGCGGCGATGGCCGACTTCCATCGCCTCGGCCTCGGCGAGCTGTTCGGCATTGCCGCCAGCCACGGCCGCGGCATCGCGCAGATGATGCAGTCGGTGCTCGCCGACGTGCCACCCGATGTCGAGGAAGATCTCGAGAATCCGGAGGGCGGCATCCGCATCGCCATCGTCGGCCGCCCCAACGTGGGCAAGTCAACGCTGGTCAACCGCCTGCTCGGCGAAGAGCGTGTCGTGGTCTACGACATGCCCGGCACCACGCGCGACTCCATCTACATCCCCTACGAGCGTCGCGGCCAGCCCTACACCCTGATCGATACCGCCGGTGTTCGCCGGCGCGGCCGCATCGGCGAGACCGTCGAGAAATTTTCCGTCATCAAGACACTGCAGGCAGTGCGCGATGCGCATGTGGCGGTGCTGGTGCTGGATGCACGGGAAGGCATTGTCGACCAGGACCTGCACCTGCTCGGCTTCATCCTGCAGAGCGGGCGGGCACTGGTCATCGCCATCAACAAGTGGGACGGCATGAGCGAGTACGACCGCGGCCAGGTCAAGCTGGCCATCGAGCGCCGCCTCGACTTCGTGCCCTGGGCGCGCGTGCACCTGATCTCCGCGCTGCATGGCACAGGTGTCGGCGATTTGTATCCGTCCATCGAGAAGGCCCATGCCTCGGCCACGCTGAAGGTGGCGACCAACCGCCTTACCCGTATCCTCGAGGACGCGGTCGAGCAGCACCAGCCACCCCTGGTGTCCGGCCGCCGCATCAAGCTGCGCTATGCTCACATGGGCGGGCAGAACCCGCCCATGATCGTGATCCACGGCAACCAGACCGAGCGCGTGCCCAGCGCCTACCGTCGTTACCTGGAGAACGTGTACCGCAAGGTGCTCAAGGTCGAGGGAACGCCGATCGCCATCGAGTTCCGCACGGGCGACAACCCGTTCAAGGACAAGAAGACGGAGATCAGCGAGCACCAGGCCGAGCGACGCCGCAAGGTGGCGCAGTTCGACAAGAAGCCGGACTTCAAGCCCGGCAAGAAAGGAGAGAAGCGCTGAGCCGTACCCCTGCGGGACGGCCACGGCGCCATGTGCACCGGGACGTGCCGTTACACAGGGGATAGGCATGCATTACCGTTACCTGCTGCCCGGGCTGGTCTGTCTTTTTTCTGCCCCGCCGGTCATGGCGGAGGGCGTGATTCCACAACCTTTTGCCGACGATGACGCCATGCCCGTGGTGTTGTCGGCCACACGCCTGCGCCAGTCACTGCTGGAGGCGCCGGCCTCGGTCACCATCATCGACCGCCAGATGATCGAGCAGAGCGGCGTGCGCGAGATTCCCGAACTGCTGCGCCTGGTGCCGGGCATGGTGGTCGCCTACGAGAACGGTGGCGAGGCGTTTGTCAGCTACCACGGCACGGCCGCTGACCAGGCGCGGCGCATGCAGGTGCTGATCGACGGGCGCTCGGTGTACCAGCCGCTGCTGGCCTCGGTGGACTGGATCGGCCTGCCGCTGGAACTGGCCGATATCGACCGCATCGAGGTCATCCGCGGTCCCAATGCCGCCGCCTATGGCGTCAACAGCTTTTTTGCCGTCATCAACATCATCACCCGGCATCCGGCCGACCTGGCGCGCGCGCGCATCAGCTACCGACGTGGCGAGGACGGGGTTGAGGATTATTTTGCGCGCCTGGCGCAGCGCAGCGGGGCGCTGGACTGGCGCTTCAGCGTGGCCGGACGCCGCGACCGCGGCTACGAGACCAATCTCAACGACGGCAGCGAGTACACCGACGACAA
>DAIRDY010000233.1:0-3938 GCA_036795935.1 Moraxellaceae bacterium
TCGCCCGCCCCAGCATCCAGTGCGTGAGCATGCCGATGCGGCCGGACTGCTCGGCAAAGGGAATGAACTCGCCAGGCGGCACAAAGCCGCGCTCCGGATGCTGCCAGCGCACCAGCGCCTCGGCACTGCGCACTTCACCCGTGCGCACGTCGACCTTGGGTTGCAGGTACATCACCAGCTCGTCGCGCTCAACCGCGCGCTTGAGGTCGGACAGCAGGGTCAGGTGCGATACGCGCGTCTCGTCCAGCGCCGGCGTGTAGACGACCAGACCGATGCGGTCGCGTTTGGCGGCCGCAAGCGCGATTTCGGCATTGCGCAGCAGCGTCTGCATGTCGTTGCCATGATCCGGATAGAGCGCAATGCCGAGCGCCAGCGCCACATCGACCGGATGTCCGCCAACCTCGACCGGACGATCGAAGGCCTGTTCGATACGCCGGTGCAAGCTGGCGATGTTCAGCGCCTCATGCGTGTGCAGGAGAGCGAGGAACTCGTTGCCGCCGGGACGCGACACGGCATCGGCCTCGCGCAGCACGTCGCGCAGGCGTTCGCCGACGGCACAGAGCAGGCGGTCCCCGGTGTGGTAGCCGAGGGCATCGTTGATGGCCTGGAAACGTTCGATGTCGAGCGCAAGCACCGCCAACGCACGCTGCTCGCGCTCGGCCAGCATCAGCGCCTGGTCACCGAGCAGGCTGATCATCTGCCGGTTGGGCAGGCCGGTGAGCACATCGTAATAGGCGCGGCGCGTGATCTCGCGTTCGCGCTCGGCAATCGCCTGGCTCATGGTGTTGACGCTGGCGGCGAGCTGGCCGATCTCGTCCGCGCTGTCCACGCCGAGCGGCTGGTCATACTGGCCGCGGCTGATGGCCTCGGCCTTGCGCGTCAGCTGCTCCAGCGGCCGCGAAAAGCTGCGCGCAATCAGCCGCGACAGCGGCACCGCCGCCACAAAGCCGGCGCAAAGTAGCAGCACAAGCAGCAGGCGCAACTGGCGGTAGGGCGCGAGTGCCTCGTCAAAGGAACGGGTCAGCACCACCGACACCATGCTGCCATCCGCCGTGGCCAGGGGCACGCCCTGCCAGCGCAGGTCGCGGCCGTCGAGCAGCAGGCGGCCACGGGTGCCGTCGGCCGGCAAACCCTCGGCCAGCCCCGGCAGCGCCGACACACCGACCGAGCTGGCATAGAGCAACCACTGTCCGTCACGCTGCGCCAGCAGCGAGACATCCATCTCCACCACCGCCGACACTTCCTGCAGCGCCGCATCATCCAGCTCGAAGCCGAGCATGACCCAGCCCACGGGCAGGGGCGCGCGCACCGGCACCATCACCAGCTCCAGCGGCCGGTTGCCGACAAAGGCCACGGCGCCGGTATCGCCGCCGCTGGCCGCCTGCACGCGCAGGGCATCGGCCGCGGCATAGAACTCGCCGACCGGCACCTGCGGCGTAGTGCTCGCCAGCACCCGTCCGTTCAGGTCCAGCGCCACCGCCAGGCTGGCATTGATGCGGCTGCCATGGTTCACGAGGGCCGAGGCAATGGTGTCGGCATCGGCCGTGGCCAGCGCCTCGCGAAAACCGAAATCCGCGGCCAGCACCTGTGCACTCTGGCGCAACAGCCCCTGCTTCTGCAGCAGCGCCTGCTGAAACACGCGCTCGCCGACCGCCAGCTCTTCGCTGACGCGCTCGCCGGCGAAGCGGTAGCTGGCAATGCTGACGAAGATGATGGCCAGCAGCAGAAAAGCCGCGAGCAAGGCCGTACTGAACAGGAACAGGCGCGCCCCCATCGCCAGGTTGCGCCAGCGCTGGCGCAGCAGGAGCAGTTGCCGGGCGGCCATCATGGCGCGCGCTCCGCTGCCGCAGAAAGCAGGCGCAGCGGCATGGTGCCGCCCTGCAGCGTCAGCCGGCGCTCCTCAAGGCGCTCGCCCAGGCGCGGATGCCAGAGCTGCGCGCGGTATTCGCCGGCACCGGCACCGGCCAGGCGGACACGGCCGTCGGCGCCGGTCTTGCCGAAGAACGGCGCCTCCGTCACCACGACGAATGCCAGCATGCCGTCATGGATGTTGCAGCCCAGCACGACAACGCCGGGCCGGTCGAACAGCACCGGCGCCGGCGGATCGCCGGCATAAAGCTTGATGTCGAATTTCTTCGCGGGCGAGAACGAATACACGTGATGCCGGATGCGGTCGAGATTGGGAAAGGCGACGCGGCTGCCCACCGGCACCACCGTCACCAGTGGCAGGAAGGTACGGTTGACCTGCTGGATGACAGCCTCGGCCGGCGGCGCCGGTCGCGCTCCCGCCAGTGGCGTCAGCAGCACGACGGCATCGGCCAGCGCGGCACCGTCATCGCCGGTGACCACGAACTCCTGCGCCGCCAGCATTGGCGCCGGCAGCAACAGGCAGAGCACATACAGCAGACGATGCATCAGGCACTCACTTCGTGACGATGTCACGCTTCATCGGGGCCAGCAGGGCGAGCAGACGGTTCTTGGCCGCCAGCGGCACGCCGGCATCATCACAGGCGGCGCGCAACTGCGCCACCAGCGCCGTGAATTCGGCCTCGGTGATGTCGAGTCCTTCGTGCACACGCCGCATGTCGTCGCCTTCGTAGCGGCAACCTCCACCGCTCAGCTGGCAGATCTGCTGCACCAGCAGCTTTTCGAGCCGCGCCCGGTCGGTGTCGGCAAAGCTGCGCCGGGTTGCGGGATCGACCAGCGCACGGTCGAGCAGGCCGCGCACGATGCGCGCCACGCCGTCACTGCCGCCCAGCGCCGCGTAAAGTCGTGACTCATCATCCACGGCCTGTGCAGGAAATGACGCCGCGAACACCATCGACACCAGCGCCGACCACAGACATTGGCGCCACGTCGCGCGCGAACTAGCATGCCTGAACATCGCTACCACTCCCCTCATGCCCTGCGGACAGGATGACCGCCCCACGGACGCCGCCCATGCCTGCCGCCATCTGCGCCATTTTCCGCACGCCTGCCCGTTATCGCCCTGCACGTTACCGGGCACTGCCGGCACTCGCCATGTTGCTGGTCGGCCTGCCTGCCCTCGCCGCGGACTGGCCGGCGGGCGGTCGCCTGCCGGGGACCGGCGGCGTCACACAACTCGAAGGCGCCGCCGGCGGCGGCCTCGTGCCCTGGGCGCTGATCGCCGGCTACGGCACGCGTGACGAGATCGGCGGCAGCGTGTTCTACACCGCCGTCAGCATCGACGACTTCACGCTGGCCAGTCGCGGCCTCGCCATCGGCATTCACGACCGGCTCGAACTGTCGTTTGCAGAACAACGCTTCGGCCTCGGCGACACCGTGCCGGGCGAGGTCATCCGCATGGACACGCTGGGCCTGAAGCTGAAACTCGCCGGCGATGCCGTCTTTGACCAGGACCGCTGGCTGCCGCAGCTCGCACTCGGCCTGCAGTACAAGCAGAACCGCGACATGACGGTCCCTGCTGCGCTGGGCGCCCGTGACGACAGTGACGTCGACGCCTATCTCGCCGCCAGCAAGCTCTGGCTGGCCGGCCCGCTGGGACGCAGCTTGCTGGCCAGCGTCACGCTGCGCGCGACACGCGCCAACCAGCTCGGCCTGCTCGGCTTCGGGGGTGACCGCGAGCGCCGGCACCGGCTGATGGCGGAAGGCTCGCTGGCCGTGCTGCTGCATGACAGGCTCGCGATCGGCGTCGAATACCGGCAGAAGCCGGACAACCTGTCGGCGTTTGCCGAGGATGACTTTGCCGACGCCTTCATTGCCTGGTTTCCGCACCAGCGCCTGTCACTGACGCTGGCCGTGGCCGACCTCGGCAACATCGCCAACCAGCGCTCGCAACAGGGCGGCTATCTCTCCGTGCAGCTCAACCACTGAGGCCCGCTGCATGAAAAAGACCGGCAAACCAGGCTGTGTCAAAACTCTTTGATGCGACATGAGATTTGCGACAATTACCCCCG
>DAIRDY010000234.1:0-3922 GCA_036795935.1 Moraxellaceae bacterium
TGGTAGGCCATCGCGGTCTGCCAGTTCTTGAGCAGGCAGTCGCTGTCCGGGCAGAGCAGGCGGCCCCAGTCGATGCTGAGGCCGACGATCGGCGTCAGCGACGGCTTGGCGTTCACGTTCAGCTGTTCGTAGCGGGTGTTGCCGGCGAGATCGCTCTGGGTGACCAGGGACGCGTCGGCATGCAGCGTCAGGCGCGCGCTGGCGCCGGCGTCGATGCCGGGCAGCAGCGTGGTGCCGCCGCCCACGGTCAGGAACAGCGGCTGCCGGCCATAGCGGAAGTACTGGCCCTCGTTCGAGGTTTCCGAGCTGAAGGCCAGCATCTGCTTGCCGTATTTCTCCACGCCCAGCATCACGCCCAGGTAGAGCGGGTGCTCCACCTTGGTCAGGCGGCTCAGGTTGGTCTTCAGGCCGAGCAGGGTCTGCTGGGTATCGCTGATCGGCAGTTCGTCGCCGTCGCGGATCAGCGGCATGCTGCCGCCCTTGCTGTCGGCAGTCACATGGTGGTCGGCATGCAGCAGCGCGCCGGTCAGTTCGCCGCGCGGGTCGGCCACCAGCGCGGCCGGGTTGTAGTAGGTGGCCGCGCTGTCGGTGTTGAACAGCGACAGTCCCTGGGCCGTGGCGAGATCGCCGGGGAACAGCCCGTAGTTGCTGGCAATGCTGCCCATGCCGGCATGGGCGGTCAGGGAGGCGGAGGCGGAGGAAATGGCAAGGCAAAGCACGGCCAGGCGGCCGCCGCGTGTCGGTGCAGGCATGATGATCCCTCTTCTTGTTGTCCTGGGGAGGTGATGCGCACGGCATGCGGGCACATGCAGTGGCAGCCTCCCTTACGGTTGTTGTGGCCGCATGGATGCACCCCGCTGACAGACGGCGGTGTTCCGGGCGCGGCGACGGCAACGCTAGGCCCTTCCCGGGTTTCTGACTGTTGAGTCTAGACAGGGATTCCGTGGCGTGCCGGTGGCGGCTTTGTTGTTTGGTGACAGCCGTCACTTGCCGGGGCCGCCCGCAGCTGTTCCTGCCGGTGCCGACGCTCGCTTTCAAACAGGCCGGCGGCGAGAATCCGCGGGCCTTCCCTCCTGTCCGGCGCCCCCATGTCTGTCCAGCCTTCCACGCCCGCCCGCAGCGGCTATTTCTATGCCGCGGCCTGTGTCCTCATCTGGTCCGGCTTCGTGCTGGTCAGCCGTGTCGCCGGCAAGACGCCGCTCAACGGCTTCGACCTGACCGCGCTGCGCTTTGGTGTGGCCGCCGTGCTGCTCTTGCCGCTGTGGTGGCGCTTTGCGCGGGTGCCGCTGTTCACGCCGCGGATGCTGCTGCTGGCCGCCACCGGCGGCATCGGCTATGCGCTGCTGGTGTATTCCAGCTTCCGCTTTGCGCCGGCCGCGCATGGCGCGGTGCTGCTGTCCGGGCTGCTGCCCTTCTTCGTGACGGCGGTGGCGTGGTGGCGGCTGGGCGAGGCGCCGCGGCCCTCGCTGCGCGGTGCGCTGCTGTGCATTGCGCTCGGTGTCGGCGCGCTGGGCGCGCACAGCCTGCACGACCTCGGCACGAGCTGGCCGGGCGACCTGATGATGGTGGGCGCCTCCTTCCTGTGGGCGCTGTACACCATTCTGGTGAAGCAGTCCGGCTTCACGCCCTGGCAGACCACGACCGGGGTCGCGCTGCTGTCGGCGCTGATTTACCTGCCGGTGTATGCGCTGCTGCTGCCCAAGGGCATGGCCGACGTGCCGCTGCGCGATGTGCTGGTGCAGGGTTTCTACCAGGGCGTGCTGGTGGTGATCGTGGCCATGGTGCTGTACATGCAGGCCATGGTGCGCCTCGGCCCGACCCGCCTCGGCGCGGTGATGGCGACGGTGCCGGCGGTGGCCGGGCTGAGCGCGACGCTGGTGCTGGGCGAGCCGTTCTCGGTGCTGCTGGTGGCCGGCCTCGTGCTGACCAGCGCCGGGGCGTGGCTGGGCTCGCGCTGAACCCGGCTGCATCCGCGGCCGCCGTTGCTGCGTAAGGACGGGTAATGCTTGCTGCCTTGCCGGTGCGCTGTGTCCGTCTCCCTTTCTGTCTGCTCCGTCCCGAATCCGCGTTGTGCAGTGGGCGCTCCCGGGTGGCCTCTGCTAGGGTTTCCGGCAGTTTCTGTCTCGCCACTCATGCCGCCGCTGCGTTCGCAGGTTCCGGCGACAGCCAAGGGGATGCACATGGCCGAGGATCTGGCCCCGCTCGTCTATCGCACCGCGCTCGGCGACCAGCGCGCGTTTGAAGCCCTCTACCGCGAAACCTCGCCCCGCCTGTTCGGGGTGGCGCTCTTGCTGCTGCGCCGCCGCGACCTGGCCGAGGAAGCGCTGCAGGAAGCCTTCATCAAGGTCTGGCATGCCGCCGGCAGCTACCAGCCGGAGCGCGGCGCGGTCAGCACCTGGCTCGGCACCATCGTCCGCCGCACCGCCATCGACCGCCTGCGCCGCGCCCGCCATGACGGCCTGTCGCTGGACGAGGCGGGCTGGGAGGCGCTGCCGGACCTTGCCCCCGGGCCGCTGGAAAACGCCATGGCCGATGCCGAGGCACGCCGCCTCGGGCTCTGCCTGGACGAGCTCGACGAACGCCAGCGCGAATCGGTGGCGCTGGCCTTCCTGCAGGGCCTGACCCACAGCGAACTGGCCGCGCGCCTGGGCTCGCCGCTGGGCACCGTGAAAGCCTGGGTGCGGCGTGGCCTGGAGCGCTTGCGCCAGTGCCTCGGGGAGGCGGCGCCATGAATTACCGCACGCCCGAATTGCAGCAGCGGCTGGCCGCCGAATACGTGCTCGGCACGCTGCAGGGGCCGGCACGGCGCCGTTTCGAACGCCTGCTGGTGGAGGACCGCGCGCTGCAGCAACGGGTGCAGGTCTGGGAGCGCCGGCTGGCGCCGTGGCTGGCCGCGGTGCCGGCACAGCCGGTGCCGCCCGAGGTCTGGCAGCGCATCCGCGAACGTCTGGGCCATGTCCCGGCCGGGCCGTCGCCGGCGAGCTTCTGGCGCTGGCTGGGCCTTGGCAGCAGCCTCGCGGCGGCGGTCATGGCGCTGGTGCTGCTGTTCTACCCGGCGCCGGCGCCGCTGCTGGTGCCGCCGCCCGCGCTGCCGCTCACCGACATCGCCGTGCTGGCCAGCGACAAGGCCGAGCCGGTGTGGATCGTGCGCCGTCGCGGCGATGCCGTGCTCGAGCTGTCCGGCCTGGTCGATGTGGCGCTGCCGCGTGACCGCGACTTCGAGCTGTGGTCGATTCCCGAGGGCGGCGCGCCGCTGTCGCTGGGTCTTGTGCGCCTGAAGGGCGGCAGTGCCGCGGAAGTGCAGCTGAGTGCCGAGGGCCGGGCACGGCTGGCGCAGGGCGCGCTGCTGGCCATCAGCCTGGAGCCGGCGGGCGGCTCGCCCACCGGCGCACCGACCGGCCCCGTGCTCTACACCGGCCGCCGCGCCGGCTGAGGCGGGCCCGAAACAAAAAGGCCGGCGGGATGTCCCGCCGGCCTTTTTTGTCTGGATGCGGCGTTATCCGCACCCACAGTGGTCATGGCGCTGCCGTGTGCCGTCTCAGGCGATCTTGCGCAGGCCCATGCCGAGGCCCTGCTTCAGCACCGTCTTCACCACCGGGCCCACCAGGGGCAGCGGCGATTCGAAGGTGATGGTCCACTGCACGCGCGAACCGCCCGGGGTGCGGGTGAAGGTCAGGCGGCCGTGGTGGTTGCGCAGCGGGCCGCCACCGCGGGTGATCTTGTAGTCGATGGATTCGTTGGGCACGAGGCCGACCACGGTTTCTTCCACCGCCAGGGGCGCAAACCCCATGCTGCGCACCGAGCCGACGCCGTTCACGTCGCCCTGGCCGTTGCGCACGCGCTTCACCGGAATGCCGAACACCTTCTGCAGGTTGTGGTGGTCGGCCAGGTAGGCGAAGACTTCTTCCACGGGCTTGCGGAA
>DAIRDY010000235.1:0-3890 GCA_036795935.1 Moraxellaceae bacterium
CCATTTCCGGTTCCGACTTTGTCGAGATGTTTGTCGGCGTCGGCGCTTCGCGTGTGCGCGACATGTTCGAGCAGGCCAAGAAACAGGCGCCCTGCATCATCTTCATCGACGAAATCGATGCCGTCGGCCGCCATCGTGGCGCCGGTCTCGGTGGCGGTCACGATGAGCGCGAGCAGACGCTGAACCAGCTGCTGGTGGAAATGGACGGTTTCGAAACCAATGACGGCATCATCGTGATTGCTGCCACCAACCGCCCTGACGTACTCGACAATGCCCTGCTGCGCCCGGGTCGCTTCGACCGCCAGGTGGTCGTGGGTCTGCCCGACATCCGCGGTCGCGAGCAGATCCTCAAGGTGCACATGCGCAAGGTGCCGCTGGGCGATGACGTCGATCCCGCCGTCATCGCGCGCGGCACGCCGGGCTTTTCCGGTGCCGATCTTGCCAACCTGGTGAACGAGGCGGCGCTGTTCGCGGCGCGTGCCAACAAGAAGGTTGTCGAGATGCGCGAGTTCGAGCTGGCCAAGGACAAGATCATGATGGGCGCCGAGCGCAAGTCCATGGTCATGTCCGAAACCGAAAAGCTGAACACGGCCTACCACGAGGCAGGTCATGCCATCGTCGGCCGTCTCGTGCCCGAGCATGACCCGGTCTACAAGGTCTCCATCATTCCGCGCGGCCGGGCCCTGGGCGTCACCATGTTCCTGCCCGAGGAAGACCGCTACAGCTGGTCCAAGCGCGGCATCGAGTCCAAGATCTGCTCGATGTTCGGCGGCCGCATCGCCGAGGAGCTGACGCTGGGTTTCGAGGGCGTCACCACCGGCGCCAGCAACGACATCCAGCGTGCCACCGAAATGGCCCGCAGCATGGTGACCAAGTGGGGCCTGTCGGAAAAGATGGGGCCGCTGATGTACGAAGAGGACGAGGGCGAAGTGTTCCTCGGTCGCTCCGTCACGCAGCGCAAGAACGTTTCGGCGCAGACCGCGATGGACATCGACAACGAGATTCGCGCCATCATCGATCGCTGCTACAGCCGCGCCAGGCAGATACTGGTCGACAACCGCGACAAGCTGGACATGATGGCCGAGGCATTGATGCTGTATGAAACCATCGATGCCGAGCAGATCGACGCCATCATGGCCGGCCGCAAGCCCGAGCCGCCCAAGGGCTGGGGTAGTGGCAGCGGCAGCTCCGGCGGTGCGCCGGCCGGCGATGCCGGCGCAAAGCCTGCCAGCGAGCCGCCGCCGATCGGCGGGCCTGCCGGCCAGCACTGAGCGTCGCGTTCCCTGTTGCGACGGGCCGCCTTGGCGGCCCGTTGTCATTTGCACCGACAAGAGGTTTTCGTGACGGCAATCGCTGAACTCGCCTGTGGCGCGCGTCGCCTGGATCTGGCGCGCCCGGTCGTCATGGGCATCCTGAATGTCACTCCCGACTCCTTTTCCGACGGCGGCCGCTTCCTGTCCCGCGACGCGGCACTGGCGCGTGCGCGCCAGATGCAGGCGGAAGGGGCGGCCATCATCGACATCGGTGCCGAAAGCACCCGCCCGGGCGCGCTGCCGGTCTCCGAGCAGGAAGAGCTGGATCGCATCCTGCCGGTGGTCGAGGCGGTGGCTGCGGAGGTGGATGCGGTGATTTCGGTTGACACCTCGACGCCGGCGGTGATGCGCGAGGCCGCGGCCCGTGGCGCCGGCCTGATCAATGATGTGCGTGCGCTGCGCCGGCCGGGCGCGCTGGCGGCGGCGGCGGCTACCGGCTTGCCGGTCTGCCTCATGCACATGCAGGGCGAGCCCGGCTCGATGCAGGGCAATCCGCAGTACCGCGACCCCGTGGCCGAGGTGATGGACTTCCTCGCGGCGCGAATGGCCGACTGCGTGGCGGCCGGCATCGCCCGCGAGCGGCTGCTCGTCGATCCCGGCTTCGGCTTCGGCAAGACACTGGCGCACAATCTGGCCCTGCTCGACGGATTGGCACGCTTTGCGGCGCTGGGCTGTCCGCTGCTGGTCGGTCTTTCGCGCAAGTCCATGCTGGGGGCCGTGCTTGGCGGCGCGCCGGTGGACCAGCGGCTGCATGCCGGGCTGGCGGCGGCCGTGATCGCGGTGCAGAACGGTGCCGCCATCGTGCGCGTGCATGACGTGAAGGCCAGTGCCGATGCGCTGGCCATGGTGGATGTGTTGCGACGCCTGCGTCGCGGTGAGGAGTTGTGATGGCCAGGAAATATTTCGGGACCGACGGCATTCGTGGCCGGGTTGGCGAGGCGCCGATCACGCCCGAGTTTGCGTTGCACCTGGGGTGGGCGGCCGGCAAGGCGCTGGCGCGCGGTGGCCGTGCCTCCGTGGTGATGGGCAAGGACACGCGGCTGTCGGGCTATCTGCTGGAGTCGGCGCTGGAGGCCGGCTTGTCGGCCGCCGGTGTCGACGTGCGCCTGCTCGGGCCCATGCCGACGCCGGCCGTGGCGCACCTGACGCGGGCCTTCCATGCCGATGCCGGCATCGTGATCTCGGCATCGCACAATCCCTATTATGACAATGGCATCAAGTTCTTCGGTGCCAGTGGCCGCAAGCTTGATGATGCCATCGAGGCCGAGATCGAGGCCTGGCTGGAACGTCCGCTGGCCATCGATGCGCCCGATGCGCTCGGCAAGGCGCGTCGCCAGGAGGATGCGCGCGGTCGCTACATCGAGTTCTGCAAGTCTTCCTTTCCGTTCCACCTGAGCCTGCGCGGCCTGCGCATTGTGCTCGACTGCGCCCACGGCGCGGCCTATCACGTCGGGCCTGCCGTGTTCACCGAGTTGGGCGCCGAGGTGATCAAGCTGGCCTGTGAGCCGGATGGCCTCAACATCAATCGCGACTGTGGTTCCACTCATCCGGAGGCCTTGCAGCGTGTCGTCGTCGAGCAGGGCGCCGACCTCGGCATCGCCTTCGATGGCGACAGCGACCGCGTGCTCATGGTGGATCGCCATGGCGAGCTGGTGGATGGTGACGAGCTCATCGTCATCATTGCCCGGGCGCGGCTGGCCGGGGGCAATCATGTCCAGGGCGTGGTCGGCACGTTGATGAGCAACCTCGGCATGGAGCTGGCCGTCCGTGACATGGGGCTGGAGTTCGTGCGTGCCAAGGTGGGCGACCGCTATGTCATGGCCGAGCTGGAGGCGCGCGGCTGGACGCTGGGCGGTGAAGCCTCCGGGCACATCGTCTGCCTCGACAAGACCACGACCGGTGACGCCATTGTTGCGGCGCTGCAGGTGCTGGCGGCCATGGTGCAGGGCGGGCAGCAGTTGCACGAGTTGCGGCGCGGCATGCAGAAGTTCCCGCAGACGCTGGTCAATGTGCGGGTGACGGAGCGGCGCGACCCGATGGCCGATGCCGCAGTGGCGGCCGCGGTCGCGGCGGCCGAGCAGAAAATGGCAGGGCGCGGCCGCGTGCTGTTGCGCGCTTCCGGCACCGAGCCGCTGATCCGCGTCATGGTGGAGGGCGCCGAGGCGGACCTGGTGGCGACGCTGGCGGAGGAGCTGGCGGCTGTCGTCGCCACGGCGCTGGCCTGAGTGCCTGGTGCGGCACCAAAAAAAGCCTTTTCATTGGTTGTTTCACCCGGGCCGCTTCGCTAAGATTGCGGCCCTCGCGGCCGGGGTGCCCGGAAGAGAGGATGCAATGCGGCGCAAGCTGGTAGCCGGCAACTGGAAAATGCAGGGGCGTCAGGCTGCGAATGCCGCGCTGGTGCAGGCCCTGGTCGGGCGCGCTGCCGAATGGGCGGGCACCGACATGTGGCTGGCGCCACCCGCGCCCTATCTGTTGCAGGTCGCCGGCTTGCTGTCGGGAACGACGCTGGCGCTGGCCGGCCAGAACGTCTCCCATGAGGATGACGGCGCCTGCACCGGCGAGGTGTCGGCTGGCATG
>DAIRDY010000236.1:0-3824 GCA_036795935.1 Moraxellaceae bacterium
CTCCCGCCCCATCCGCTATGATCGCCCCGCCGCTTGATTGCGGCTTTCGTCATTTGTGCCGCCGGAAAGCCCATGTCCACGCCTGCCCCGCTCCGCCTCACCGACCTGCCCGCCGCCCTGCCGCAACGCCCCGGCGACCGCCGCCAGCTCGGCAACATGAGCGGCGCCGGCCTCGCACTGACCCTGGCCGAAGCCGCACGCCACCACCCCGGCGTGCTGGTGGTGGTCACGGCCGACACCCAGTCGGGCAACCGGCTGGAAGACGAGCTCGCATTCTTCCTCGGGGACGAGCGCCCGCTGCTGCATTTCAGCGACTGGGAAACCCTGCCCTACGACAGCTTCTCGCCGCACCAGGACATCATTTCCGCCCGCCTGCGCACTCTGGCCACACTGCCCGGGCTGACACAGGGCGTGCTCATCGTCCCGGTCAGCACGCTGGCACATCGCCTGGCACCGCGCGGCTGGCTGGGCGACCGCTCGTTCTCGCTTGCGGTCAAGCAGAAGCTGGACAGCAACGAGTTCCGCCGCCGCCTCGAAGCCGCCGGCTACACCGCCGTCGACACTGTGTACGAGCATGGCGAATTTGCCGTGCGCGGCAGCCTGATCGACCTGTTTCCGATGGGCACCGACTACCCGCTGCGCATCGAGCTGTTCGACGACGAAATCGACACGCTGCGCCGCTTCGACGTGGAAACCCAGCGCACCGTCGAAAACATTCCCGCCGTGGAACTGCTGCCCGCGCGCGAATTCCCGCTCGACAAGGGCGCCATCCGCCACTTCCGCGATGCCTGGGCGCAGGCCTTCAGCGGTGACCCGAAACGCTGCCCGGTGTACCAGGACGTGGCCAACGGCCTCGCCGCCGGCGGCATCGAGTACTACCTGCCGCTGTTCTTCGAGGAGACCGGCACGCTGTTCGACTACCTGCCGGACAATGCGCTGCTGTTTGTCGATGCCGGCGCCCACGGCCAGGCCCTGCATTTCTGGCAGGAAGTGCAGAACCGCTACGAGTCGCGCCGCCACGACAGCACGCGCCCGCTCCTGCCGCCGGAAAAACTCTTCCTGCGCGACAACGAACTGTTTGCCGCCATCGGCCGCTTCCCGCGTGTGGACTGGCAAGCCGGCGCCGTGGACGAACGCGCCGGCAGCTGCAACCTGCCGTTCATGCCGCCCCCCGCACTGCCGGTGGACGCACGCGCCGAACAGCCGCTCGCGGCGCTGAACAATTACCTGCTGGCCCATGGCGACGCACGCGTGCTGTTCTGCGCCGAAACCGCCGGCCGTCGTGAAGGCCTGCTCGAGTTGCTGGCGCGCGGCGGCCTGAAGCCGCGTGCCGTGGACAGCTGGGCCGACTTCCTTGCCAGCGACGACCGCACGCCTGCCATTGCCATCGCGCCGCTGGAGCAGGGCCTGTGCCTGTCGGATCCCGCGCTGGTGCTGATTGCCGAGGCACAGCTGCTCGGCCAGCGCGTGATGCAGCGCCGCCGGCGCAAGGCCACCAGCCAGGACGTCACCGCCGAGATGGGCATCCGCAATCTCGGCGAACTGGAACCCGGTGCGCCGGTGGTGCATATCGACCACGGCGTCGGCCGCTACCAGGGCCTGGTCACGCTGGAGCTGGAAGGCGAGGCACAGGAATTCCTGCTGCTGGAGTACGCCGACAGCGCCAAGCTTTATGTGCCGGTGGCCAGCCTGCACCTGATCGCGCGCTATTCCGGCGCCGACGATGCCGCCGCCCCGCTGCACCGTCTCGGCACCGAACAGTGGAGCAAGGCACGCCGCAAGGCCGCCGAACAGGTGCGCGACACCGCCGCCGAACTGCTCAACATCTATGCCCGCCGCGCCGCGCGCCCGGGCCATGCTTTCAGTTTCGAGGAAAGCGACTACGCGCTGTTTGCCGCGGGCTTTCCCTTCGAGGAAACCGCCGACCAGGCCGCGGCCATCCTCGCGACCATTGCCGACCTGCGCGCGCCGCGCCCCATGGACCGTCTGGTCTGCGGCGATGTCGGCTTCGGCAAGACCGAAGTCGCCATGCGCGCGGCCTTTGTCGCCGTGCAGGACGGCCGGCAGGTGGCGGTGCTGGTCCCGACCACGCTGCTCGCGCAGCAGCATTACGAGAATTTCCGCGACCGCTTTGCCGACTGGCCGGTAAAGATCGAGGTGCTGTCGCGCTTCCGCAGCACCAAGGAAGTGAACGCGGCGATCACCGCGCTCAGCGAAGGCAAGATCGACATCCTGATCGGCACCCACAAGCTGCTGCAGCCCGACGTCAAGTTCAAGAACCTCGGCCTCATCATCGTCGACGAGGAACACCGCTTCGGCGTGCGCCACAAGGAGGCGCTGAAGAACCTGCGTGCCGAAGTCGACATGCTGACGCTGACCGCAACGCCCATCCCGCGCACGCTGAACATGGCCTTCTCCGGCATGCGCGACCTGTCCATCATCGCCACGCCACCGGCGCGCCGCCTGGCCGTGAAGACCTTCGTGCGCGAGTCGAACGACGAAGTCATCAAGGAAGCGCTGCTGCGCGAACTGCTGCGCGGTGGCCAGGCCTATTACCTGCACAACGAGGTGGACAGCATCGAGAAATGCGCCGCCGACATCGCGGCGCTCGTGCCCGAGGCCCGCGTCGGCATCGCCCACGGCCAGATGCGCGAGCGCGAGCTGGAACAGGTGATGCAGCAGTTCTACCACAAGCAGTTCAACGTGCTGGTCTGCACCACCATCATCGAGACCGGCATCGACGTGCCTTCGGCCAACACCATCATCATGGACCGTGCCGACAAGCTTGGTCTCGCCCAGCTGCACCAGCTGCGCGGCCGTGTCGGGCGCTCGCACCACCAGGCCTATGCCTACCTGCTGACGCCGAACGTGAAGGCCATGACCGGCGATGCCGAAAAGCGGCTGGAGGCCATCGCCCAGGCCGACGACCTCGGCGCCGGCTTCGCGCTGGCCAGCCACGACCTCGAAATCCGCGGTGCCGGCGAACTGCTGGGCGAGGAACAGAGCGGCAACATCAACACCGTCGGCTTCACGCTGTACATGGAAATGCTGGAGCGCGCGGTAAAGGCCATACGCGCCGGCAAGACGCCGAACCTGGATGCGCCGCTGGAACTGGCCACCGAGGTCAACCTGCGCATCAGCGCGCTGATTCCGGACGAGTACCTGCCGGACGTGCACAACCGGCTCGTGCTCTACAAGCGCATCAGCAATGCGAAGAGCGCGGAGGCGCTGGACGAGATGCAGGTGGAAATGATCGACCGCTTCGGTCTCTTGCCGGACCCGGTGAAGAACCTGTTTGCGGTGACGGCGCTGAAGCTGGCGGCGGAGCGCCTCGGCATTCGCAAGATCGATGCGGGACCGGCCGGCGGACGGCTGGAGTTCTCGCCGGAAACCAAGGTGGACCCGATGCGGCTGGTGAAGCTGATCCAGGCACAGCCGCGCCGCTACAAGCTGGAAGGCGCGGACAAGCTGCGCTTCCTGTTGCCGTCGGATGATGCGGCGCAGCGCATCGAGGTGGTGCATGCGGTGCTGTCGGCACTGCAATGATGTCGCTGCAGATTAGTTCTTGAGGCAGGCATCCGCACAGCGCACTCATCCCTGTCGCTAGCCGTGGCGGGGATGCCGGGGAAGCGCTCAGGCCCCAGGCGGTCTCGCTTGGGGGTGAAGTGCTCCGACAGGGTTTCGCCCGCTGTTTCTCTGCGAGGGCGGTGCGCCTGCGGCGGGCCTCACTTTCTTTGCCTCGGCAAAGAAAGTAAGCAAAGAAACCGACGCCTGCGGCGGGCTTCGCGTCTTATGACGTCCGTGCGCTGTAGCAAGGCAACGTG